>JABDIP010000093.1 GCA_013003675.1 Inquilinus sp. | reverse complement strand
GCCCGAAGGGGCCAAGGGGCTCCATGAAATCGGTCATTATCTATGACCCTTGGTATAAGCAGCGTGGTGCCGGATCGGGAACAGCCGACAACGAACACGCACGGATTGCGGCCAAGCCCTGCCGCCGACCGGCCGGCCTGGATGACGGCCCCGGTCGATTGCGCGAAGTCCTATCGCGTCCACCGGCAATGGCATCGCTTTCGTCATTGGTCCGTCGCTCCGACCGGCTCTGGGCGACGGCATGTTGCAGCCGACCGGGACCACGGCCGGATGCTGTCGAGCAGCGCATCGGCTCGGTCGAGATACTCGCTCATGCGATCCGGCCAACCGGGCTTGAGTTGTCCGAGCCCGCTCAACGCCATCCGGACAAAGGCGACGGCCTGGGACCAGAGAACACGGTTTTCATCCAGCACGGTTTGCCGGGTCTTGGCGTACTCCGAGCGAAAGAGATCGTTCGCCTGCTGCCGCAGGGTGCCGTCCTGGATCTGCAGGCGTCCATCCAACCGCGCGAGGAAGGTTCCGAGATCGGTGTAGGGATCACCCATTCCCGCGTCGTCGAAATCGAGCATGGTCACGCGGCCCGGCTCGGCCAGAAACTGGTTTACCGAGAAATCCCCGTGAACAAGACATCGGTCGTTTCCCCGAGTCGCGGCATGGGCGTCCTTGAGCCGGCCAACGACTTCGTTCAGCCTTTCGCCCGCGTCGGGAAGAAATCGAAGCAGACCCTCGGCCATCGATTCAACCCACGCCAGCTCTTTTTCCACGGACCGAACCTGGCTCACGAGAAATGAACTGCCGTGAATGGCGGCCAGGCTCCGGGCCACCGCCGCGATGTGATCGAGCGTGCTTTCGTTGCGCTCCAGTTCTCCCAATGGCTCGCCGTCGGCGGCGCTCTGGAACAGGGTCTGGGCATCGGAATCGTATCCCAGGGGCTCCGCGACCGACAGGAGGCCGGAACGCCGCGCCTCGCTATTCCACAGCGCAGCCATTGTTTCATGGACATGGGCCCCCTTGCCGTCGCGATAGACGCGGGCATAGATGACCTCTTGGCGTGCATTCGGCGTTCGCCGGATCGTCGAGCGCACCAGGCAGAACCGCTCGGGCCGATAGCTCACGACGGTGATCGGCGGAGTCCGCTTGTCGGTCGCCACGAGTGTCGCCTCGGGCGCCGCCAGCACCCGACGGACGACCATCTCGAGGCGGACGGGATCGACGGCCAGGTGAATACCGTGCACGCGCAGATCGTGAGGGAACGCCGTGAGCGTCATTCGATGCTCGGGCAGGTGCACAAAGGGGACACCGGCAATTCGCGCCGCATTGTGCCGCTTTTCCAAACGACGCGCGCTGGACGCCTCACTCTCGATCCTGGCGGTGGCGAATCCGGTTGCCGGTCGCCCATTGCCTGCCTCTCCCAGGTCAAGCGCATAGCTCACTATGCATTGCCGGCCGGGCCGGTAGCGCACATTGACGACACGGCATTGCATGATTTCGCAATGCCGTGCCGCGTGCCTCGCGAGTCCGGCGCCCCGCATCACCTCGGTCATCGCCTGGCCGTCGAGCAGCATACCGAGTTGCGGCAACAAAGGGTCTTGGGGAACGTCGCCCGCGGCCAGCACGCTGCCCCTCGTCCAGCCCTTCCGGAACATGCTCTCTTGCCCGCTCATCGTCCCTGCTCGCCCTGGACTGCGGGATTCCGGCAATCCAGGGTTCCATTCACGCCGCCGGCCAAATCCGTGGCGACGGTCGGGGCCTCGATCGCCATGTCACGCGCCTCCCACCGGAACCAAGGGCATCGCGGCGTCGGATCGCCGCCCGTATCGCGGCGCCCTTGACCCGGCGTCGGCGGCCTGCCGGGCCCGCGCGATCCACGCAGGGACCAGTTCGCGCCAGTCGGGATGCTGGTGCCGGAAGAACTCCGACGCCACCTGCACCGCCGCTACTGCTCGGTTCATGTCCAGTCGCGAACGCCATTCCGCCGGCACCTGGGCGAAATACTCATCGGCAAGGGCCTGGGCGGCCGTCTCCACATGCGCGGCCGGCGCGCCGAACCGGGTGGGCATAGCGGCGAAGCGTGCCAGCAGGGTCGCCACATCGAGCACCGGGTCGGCGGCGCCGAATGTGTTGAGATCGATGAACACGACACGCTCGCCGTCGAGGAAGAAATGGTCCGGTTTTAAGTCGAGATGAGTTGGACTGAGCTCTGTCGTTTCCAAGTGGTGTTTCGCCATTCCGACAATGTGCCGGAGGTCGTCTGCCAGATCGGGACAGGCCCATGCGACATAGCTCGCCGCGACATTGGCCCTATCGATGACCGCGCCGGCGACACTGTGCGAAGCCATCGCGCCGAGGTGGAAGGCAGCCAGGCCGCGCGCTGCCCGGCGGGCGGCCCCCGCCACGTCCTGGCCGTCGATGATCATCCGTTCGAAGCAATCGCCCGGAGCTTGCTCGACGACGACGACATCGAGCTGATCCAGATACCCGGTCAGTTCGGCGACGCCGAAGGCCTGTCCCGTCGATCGGGCATGGGCGCTCAACGTTTCCAGCAGCCGGGCTTCCTGTTCGCCCTCTCCCGCCCGGCAGACCTTCACATAGCAAGTTCGACGATCCCGCCGGCCGCTTTCCCTCTCGACGACGTCGACCGTGTGACGCAGCACGGCACCGGACAGCGCCCGATAGCGGACCGGCTCGACGCGCCGCATCTCGATCCGCCAATCACCCGGCCCGAACCCTTCGATGATCAGGGAATCGATCTCGGAGGCCGTGCCGGCGACCACCGACGGCAGGCTGCGCAGGCGCCGGTCGAACGGAAAGCTCTGGACCAGCATGTCCGCCGCCGGCAGATAGAAGCCCGGCTCGAACCGACACCAGCCCTCCGGGCGCGGCTGCCCGGCGGACGCCGCGAGAAGCTTCTCCAGACGCCGCAGCGTGCGGGGTCCCGGATATATCACGCCGGTCAACCACGCTTCGCTGCGCCGGCCGGTCCGGGTCTCCACCAGCTCAAGCGCATAGTGTACAAAGCAGTGCTCGGCCGGCCGGTAGCGGATGCGCTGCAATCGGCATCGGTCGATTGTGAAATCCGACCCGGTGGTGCGCATCAACTCATCGGCGAACATCGCCCGCATCGCCGTCGGGTCGATGGCGAGCGAGATGCCCGGCATCGTGTCGTCGTACGGATATCCTCGCTGGCTCATGTCAAACCCCTCAGCAGCGGCCGCGCCAATTGAGCCCAGCGGGTCGACAGCGAATAGAGGCAGGCCAGACGCAACAGCGCCGCCCTTTCGTATGCCACGATCCGAACTGCGAGATCGCCCGTGGCGGCGGCGCCATAGGCGCCCAGAAATGCCGCCGTTTGAGCGTCCAAGTCGCCACCGGATTGCAGGTCCGTCAATCGCAAATGGGCGAGGAAATTGCCCACATCGAGGGCGGGATCGCCCGTGCACAGAGTATCGAAGTCGGTCAGGACCGCCGTCTCGCCTTCCAGGAGAACCTGCTTGAGATGAAAGTCACGGTGAATGACCACGGCCGGACCGTTGCCGACCCGTGACAGCGCGGCGCGTACCGTGGCCAGACCGGTCTCGACCAATGACCGCAGTTCAGGCCGGACGCCGCCAACCAAATCGACCCAGGCCTCGAGCAGGTCGAGTTCGTCCTCGACGCCGTGAGTCTTGAGGCCGGCGACGCGGGCCAGGTGAAGCCGGGCCAGCGCGCGACCCGCCAACGCCATGCCCGACGGCAACTCTGCCGCAGCCAACTCGGGCAAGGGCGTCCCGGGAATGTCCTCCAGAAGGACGGCGCCCGCGCCGGTCGACTGGCCCAGCACTTCCGGGACCCGCACGCCGTTGCTGCCGTCCAGGCCATCCCGCCGCAGGGCACCCATCGCCTCGCAGAGTGAATGCACCTTGTTCGACCGCCGCTTGAACAGCTTGGCAATGACCGAGAACGACGTCTGGCGATCCTGCTGCGACGCACGCCAGTACAGTCGCAACACGGCCCGCTTGCCGAGACGGTGTCCGAGCAACTGCACCGACACCGCGTCAGCGGCGCCGGGCCCGACTATGCCAGTGGCCGACAGGATCGGGCCAACCTCTCCCGGTCGGTCCAGCATCCGGAGTCCGGCCAGCGCCTCGTCTGTTGCCGGGCGGCGGAGCACCAGACCGGGGTCGGGAACGCAGGCAACCAGATGATTTGACGGATAGGGGAGGTGCGATCCGGCGCCATCGCCGAGCCGGCTGGCGACCGCCCGGCAATGGGCTTCAGCGTCGCCCGGCACCAGTTCCGCCTGCAGGCTTTCCACCCAGCGCCGCCCGGACCCTTCCATTTGCAGGTCATAGGCGATCACAAAGCCCCTCGACCCGCGCGGGTGAACGCGTGTCACCTCGCAGCCGACAGCCCGTCCTGCCCCGCCGACCGGCAGCCGGTTCGCGGCGAAGTGCTCCGCCATGGCATTCACGTCCAATGCCTTGCGCAGGCGGACGATCGGGTCCGTCACCGACACTTCGGCCAGCGGTACAATCGGCGCGCTCATCGCTGGTGGCATCGCCAGTCCGCCTATTGCGCCGCGGGTGTCATTGCCGCGCCGGCCGGAATGAACCGCAGCGGGCCGATGACCGACTCGGCCTTGTCGGAAATCGATCCGTCGCGCAGGACGAGCACCCGGTCGGCATCCAGAACGCCTTGTGGATTGTGGGTGATGACCAGACAGGTCTTGTTGGCCGTCAGGCGGGCCAAGGCCCGTTTGACGGCGGCCTCGCTCTCGCTGTCCAGGCCGACCATCGGCTCGTCGAGGATGACGATGGCCGCATTGCGGACCATCGCGCGGGCGATGGCGACGCGCTGCCGCTGGCCGCCAGACAGGGTCGCGCCGCGCTCGCCGACGATCGTTTCATAGCCCTCGGGCAGTGCCTCGATGAAGTCGTGCGCATCCGCCGCCTTCGCGGCCTCGACGATCTCGTCAATCGTGGCATCGAGCCTGCCATAGCCGATGTTCTCGCGGATCGACGCGCGGAACAGCATGGTGTCCTGAAGCAGGATGGCGATCTGCTGGCGCAGGGAGGCAAGCGTGTAGGCGCCGATCTCTGTTCCGTCGATGCAGACACGGCCCGCCGACGGCTCGTAGAAGCGCAGCAACAGGCTGGCGATCGTCGACTTGCCCGAACCGCTCTCCCCCATCAGGGCGACCGTTTCGCCGGCGCGGATATGGAGATCGAGACCGCGCAGGATCGGCCGATCCGGCCGATAGCCGAACACCAAGTTGTCGAATACGATCTCGCCACGGAACGGCGGCGCTGGGCGTGCGTCGGGCCGGTCTTCGATGGCGGGCACGACATCCAGAATGCCGGCTATCCGCTCGCCGCTGACGGTCGCCTTCGCCGCGCGGCTGGAGATCGACGCAATACGCCGGATCGGCCGGTACAGCCCGGCAAGATAGGCCATGAAGACGAGCAGATCGCCCGGCGTCAGCGCGGCGGACTGCACGCGGATCACGCCGTACCAGATGACGCCACAGGTGCCGAACGCCAGGATCACCCGGACCAGGCGTTCGAGATGGGCCTCCAGCCGTGTCCCAACGATGCTGGCCTCGGCGCTGCCCTCCACCTCGCGGGCGAACCGTCGCTCCTCGTATGCCTCCCGCGCATAGGCGCGCACGATCTTGATCGCCGAGATGCCTTCGGTCATGACCTGGGCGATCTGGCTTTCCCGGCGGCGTTGCTTCCGGGCCGCGCCCTTGATCTTCAACGTCAGCCGGACGGTCACTACGGCGAGCGGCACGATGACCAGCAGGGCGACGACCGTCAGCCGCCAGTCCATCAGACCCATCACCACGATCGCGCTGACCACCAACATTATCCGCCCGGCCAGGAAGATCCCGGTACTGACCAGAAGGTCGCGCATCATCGATACGTCGCCGGTCAGCCTGGATAGCAGGTCGCCGGAGTTGCGCTCGTCGTGGAAGGACTGCGACAGGCGTTGAATGTGGCCGAAGAGCTGCATCCGGATGGCCGCCCCGACCCGCTGGCCGACACTCGACATGAGATACGCCTGACCGAAGCCGAGAAGCCCGTTCAGCACCGCAATGACCAGGATCGACAGCGCGGCCGCCGCCAGCAGGATGTCCGGACTGCCCGCCAGCCGCGACAACTCGGCGGCCCAGCCGCCATGGCCGCGATCCGGCATGAGTATCTGATCGAAGATCACCTTCAACGGCCACGGCGTCAGCAGTTCCATGACCGTCACCGCCAGCATGCACGCGCTCGCCGCAAGAAGGGTCTTGGCGTAGGGGCGCACGAATGGCGCGAAGCGGGTCACCAGCCGCCACAGCGACCGGAACCGGAAGTGCTTGATCCTGTCCACCGGTGGTTTGGACCTTGTCATGGTCGTGGCCTCACGCCGCCCGGCGCAGTGCACCCGCGATCTCGATGATCCGGCGGGCGTTTCCTTGCCAGGTGAAGTCTTGGGCCCGCCGCGCCGCGGCCTGCCCGATCCGGCGCCGGAGTGCCGGTCCGCCGTGCAGGCGTTCTATCGCGGCGGCGAGATCCGCGACGTCACCGGGCCGGACAAGCAGCCCCGTCGCTCCATCCTCGATCAACCCGCCGATCTGCCCGATCTCGCTGGCTACCGTCGGCCGGCCGGCCGCCAGGTACTCGAAAACCTTCAGCGGCGAAAAGTAGAAGTCGGAAATCGGCGGATAGGGCGCCACCGCCACGTCCATAAGCCTTAGCCAGCGGGGCAGATCGTCATGCGACACCCAACCGGTCAAGGTGACCCGATCGGCCAGCCCGGCCCCCCGCACGAACCCCTCGATCCATTGCCGCATCGGCCCCTCGCCGACCACAAGCAGGTGATAGTCCTCACGTCTCCGCGCCAGCAAGGAGAACGCCTCCATCAGGGGCTCCAGGCCGTGCCACGGCTTGAGGCTGCCGCTGAAACCGACCACGAAGCGATCATCCGCGGCGGCCAGCGGCATCGGCCGAACGGCCGGGCGAAAGCGCTCCGGGTCGACGCCATTCGGAACGACGTAGGTACGGGCCGGGTCGGCTCCGCGGCCCAAGGCATAATTCCTGACCTCGTCGGACACCGTGACGACGGCATGCGCGGTCGCGAAGACTTCGCCCTCGATGGCCTCCGCCCGATCGCCAAGGACGAGCCTGCGATACTTGCGTTGCTCGAGCACCAGCGGCGCGTTGACCTCGACGACGCAGGGAATGCCGAGTCTTGCCGCGGCCCGGCAACCTGCCGCGCTCCACAACGAATATCGCTCGTAGAGCAGATCGAAGGGTCCGGCCGCATGAAGGTCGAGCAGACGGTCGGCGATCGCATCGGCGACCGCCAAACCGGTGCGTTCCTGATCCTGACGCTTGTCGCCCGAACCGTGCGTCCCGTCGGCATGGTCCGGCGGCGTGACCTCGACGATAGTTGCCGCCACCGATTCCCCATCTGACTCACCCCTGCGCGCGGCGATCAGGTGCACGTCGTGGCCAAGCGAAGCGAAGGTGCCGACGAGCTCGCGGATGTGGACCGCGCCACCTTTGGGGCCGAATACCGGGATGCCGCGATCGGCGGATATGTAGGCGATCTTCATCCCGCCGCCCGCAGGCCCATCGAGCCGCCACCGACCGCGTCCCGGAACAGGGCGCGCAGCATGGCCACGTTGCGCCCAAGGTCGAAATCGCGCTCCGCCTTTTCCCGACCGGCCGCCCCCATGCGCCGGCGCATCGCCGGCGCGGCAAGCAGGTCCTGCATGGCCGCCGCCAGCGCCAGCGGCTCGTGGGGCGCCACGAGCAGGCCGGTGCGTTCGTGCTCGACGACCTCCGGACCGCCCGACACCCGTGTCGAGATCGCCGGCAGGCCGGCCGCAAGGGCCTCGGACAGGACGGTCGGCAGGCCGTCGCGGTCGCCGCTTGGCGTCACGACGCACGGCAGCACAAGCGCTGTGGCACTGGCCATGATCTCGAGGACCTCTTCCTGCGGCAGCGCCCCGAGCAGGTGCACTTGCGTCAGGCCCGCCTCGGCGATCTGCTGATCCAATCCGGTCCGCAGCGGACCGTCGCCGACGATCACGCAGCGGAAGCAGGCACCGCGGTCACGCAGGAGCCGACAGGCCTCGATCAGGTCGGCGAACCCCTTCTTTTCCACCAGGCGTCCGACGCCCAGGAACAGATCCGGATCGCGTTTCGCCGCTGGCGGTCGGATTCGGTTCAGGTCGATACCGTTGTAGAGGCGATGGATTTTGGCGCCCGAGGCTGGGCCGGCAAGGTCGACAAGGTGGCGCAGATTGTAGTCGGAGACGGTGACCACGAAGGCGGCCTCGGCGATCTTGCGCCGACGAAGCGCGTCATCGACTGTCGGGTTGACGTAGGTGTGATAGATGTCGCGCGCATGCGCCGTGAATGAGAACGGCAACCTGCTCAGCCTGCCGGCCAGGAGCGCGACGCTGGTGGTGTCGGAGCCGAAATGGGCGTGCAGATGGCCGACGCCACGCTGGGATGCGAGCGCGGCGATCGTCGTCGCCGCGAGACAGAGCCGGCACACCCGATCCGCTGTCTTGCCCGCGAAGAGATCGGCGAATGGCGGACCACGTTCCGCGAGGATGCCGACGACACCGCGCTCCACCGGTGCGCCCGTCCCGGAGCCGACCTCGATACGCCAGTCCTCCATCGCGCCGGTACAGGGCACGTAGGTGACGTTGGCGCGCAGGGATTTCAGCAATGCGTGCCTGGCTTCCGCCGGCGGCCGCAGCAACGAATACACCTCGACGTCGACTCCCTGGCGCTCGAGCTCGAGAATCTCATTCAGGATGAAAGTCTCGGTCAGGCGCGGGAACCGCTTCAGCACATAGCCGACCCTGAGGGAACCGCCCGCCGAAGCAGGCACATCGAGCCGCGGGACTGTTGCCGGGCGCGCCATCACAAGGCCTCCAAGGCCACGGGGATCTCGGCGAATCGATCGGTGTCGTTCTGTAAGAGTCCGTCCAGAAGGTGGCGCACCGCCTCGCTCACACCATTCGTGCCGAGCGACACGTTCGATACCCGAGGCGCCGCCAGCTTGTCGCGGATCGCCCGGGCCAGCCGCTCCGGCGTCGCGACTTCGACCTCGACGGCCGTGACCAGACCGAGGTCGCCGAACACCCGGGCGCGCGTGGCCTGCTCGGCGCTCGGTCCCTTGCGCGGCAAGACGATGGTTGGCTTCTGCAGGCGGACGCATTCGACCATGGTGTTGTAGCCGCCCATGGTGATCGCAAGGTCGGCGGCGCTGATGTAGTTCTGGGCGTCGGGAACGTGCCCCAGCACCCGGACTGGCTGGCCGTCGACACGGCGTTCGAGTTCGGCGCGTTGGGATGGGTCCATCAGCGCGCCGGTCAAGATCATCGCGTTCGGGCAGCGACTGCGATCGAACGTCTTGAGCGCCGCGATGCAGGCTTCCATCATGGGAAATGCGTCGGCGCCGCCGCCTGCCGTGATGACGACCAGCGGGCCGTCGTCCAGCTTGAGCTTCGCCCGCATATGCGCCCGGTCGAGCACCGGTTCCTCGCCGCTGACATAACCACAGTAGCGAATCCTGTCCGGGACGACCTCGTCGATCCCATATGCCGCCGCGGTATCGAAGACGCCCTGGGCGCCGTACACCAACACGGCGTCGTAGTACCGCTCTATAACGTCGTAGATGCCGTCGTCGCGCCATGTACGACGGACGATCTCCGGCCGGTCCAGGATATCGCGCAGACCGAGGGCAACTTTCGGACGCCGCGGGTTGTCACGCAGCGCCTGCAGGGTCGGCAGCAATTCGCCCCAGACGCCGGCCGGTACGTGGTCGGCCAGGAACAGGTCCGGCTCGAACAGTTCGACGACCCGCAGCAGGAGTTGGCGGCGCAATTCGCCGATCCGTTCCCGGGTCATGCGCAGCTTTCGCGGGTTCCAGGTATTGGTTTCGACCTTGGCGATCGATGGCAGCTTGACGTAGTCGACACCGTGTGGAACGTCGAAGAGCATGCCCGACGGGCAACCGACGACCAAGAGAACATTGGCGTCGGCGTCCTCATGGACCAGGCGCGAGGCGATGGTCAGGTTTCGCTTGAGATGTCCTAGTCCGACCCCGTCGTGCGAATACATGATCGCCGAGATCGACCGTCCGCCATTCGTCTGGACCCGCATCTACCGCCCTCCGAGATTCACCGTCAGCGCGGCGCGGCGTTGGCGGAGTCGCTTTCCTGCAACGCGGTGCCCGAGGCGGTTTCCCACGCCCTGGCAACGCGGTCGACGCATTGCACCCTGCCGACCACACCCGCCCAGCCCAATGGATGTCTCTTTTTTGTCTCACTATTGTCACAACACTACCAATGGCGAGACAGTTGAACCCCTGGGATAAACCCCAGGTCGCGCCTAGGGATGCGCCCGGCTTCGAGACTCTGGTCGAACCGGCGCGCCTGGACCGCCCCTCCCTGCAATTGGCGGGGCAAGGCCAGAACTACGGGCATTTTCCATCAGGCCTACAACCCCGAACCGAACGGGATGACCGGCCTCGGCACCCGGGGCTGGCGCTCCGGCGAGCCGGGCCGGGAGCAAGCTGCGGTGAAATGCCGCAGGCGCGGCGTTTCAGCGTATTCGGCCGGCGCGCCGGGCCGACGATAGCGCGGCCGCAGATATGGCATTGACCCGGTCCGGTGCCGCCCCGCGCTCGTGTAGCTTGAGCGCGCGGCGCAGCAGGGCGACGGCGCCGTATGTATCGACCTCGCCGGCCGCGACCTCCCGGCCCGACAATTCGCCGTAGTGCCGGACGGCCAAGCCGGCCAACGTCTTGAACGCCGCCAGTGGCGGCGCGGCGCCGACGTGATCGGACGTCGCCAGATGAGCGACGAAATTGCCCAGATCGCTTTCCGGCGGTCCGAGAGCGAGATCGTCCGCGTCGAGCAGCCAGGCCTGACCGGCACCCGATTCGAACAGGACCTGGCCGATGTGGAAGTCGCCATGAATCGGCCCCCAGCCGTTCATGGCCGATTGCCCGACAGCCACGCCGAGCGCCTCTTCAAGCGCCTCGAAGGCGCGAACGGCCGCGTCCGGCACCGGGCCGGCGACCGCCTCCGCCGACGCTCGCGCCAGCGCATCGATCCGCGGCCGGATCCGGTGCCAGGGATCGAAGGGTGCCAGGGCCAAACCCTGCGGGCTTGTGGTGTGAAGGCGAATGAGGGGGTACAGCAACTCGGCGCAGGCCGACCCGACGGCGCCCATTCGATCCAGCCCCGACGATTCGGCGAGCCGCCCCCGCAACCACTCCGCGCCGGACCGGCCCGGGATCCACGGATAGGAAATCTCGTCCCGTCTCTCGTCGTAGGTGAGGAGCGGTGTGCGGACCCCGGCCGATCGGAGCCGTACCGAACGGCCTGCGAAGACGTGACCCCTTCCGGCATGGACCGCGTCGAGGGGCTTGCGGGCCCGCCCTTCGAAACGCCGAACCCGTCCGGTCATGCACGAAGGTCCGCGAGCAACGCCGCCGCCGCATCGCCACCGGGCGGCCCAAGATCGACCGGTGGGCGCCGGCGTCCGCTCTCCAATACATCGGTCATCCAGCGGGCCGAGGCCTCGGCGGCGTCGGGTCGTGGCAATGACCCATCCGGTCGCCCCACCGGCGCGCCCGCACCTGCTGGTCGTCCAGGCTGCGCGGAATGGCGAGGAGGAGAGCCGGCACGTCGATGCAGGCGATCTCCAACACCGAATTGTATCCCGCGGTACTGACCACCAGACTGGCACGCGCGAAGGCGCGGTGCAGCTCGGCACCGACATCGACAAACCGGTCGACGCCATCGATCCGTGCCTCCGCCGAACTGCGCGGCCCGACCGTCTGGAGGATTTCCACCGGTTTTATCAGACTGTGGCGCAGGCTGCGGATCAGAGGCTCCACCTCGCCGCGCACATACCGGGCAGTCTCTCCCGTGCCGCCACCGCCGGAGGCGATCAGCACCGACAGCCCGGTCGCCGGGCCCTCGTCGTTCCCGCCGGATTGCGCGCGGCCCGGCGGCCGCCAGATCCAGCCGACAGCCTCGACCCGCCGGGCCGAGATCGTCGCGGGATCCGGGCGCCACTCATCCAGTGGATTGGGCAGCATAATCAGATCCCACGGTCGACCGCCCTCGAGGCGAAACCGGTCCAAATGCGATGCCACGGTCTCGCGCAGAACCAGACACAGCGGGCCCGGCAGCCGGTCCAGGCCGGGAATGACGGCCGTATCGACCAGGACCGGGCCGCCGCCCTGCCGCGCGCGCAGGACCTCGGCCATCTCTTGCCGTTCGACGACCTCGATGCGACGATACAGGCCGATTTCCGCGTCGGTAAGCCCTGCGACGGCGGCGTTGGTCAAGAGATCCTGGGTCAGCGAAGGGTCGCGAGCCCGTAGCGCACTGCCGATGTTCGTCAGACGGCGGAGGTGACCGAGGCCGCTCTTGCTGGTCGCACAGAAGGTGATCGCCGGTGCCATGTTCTGACCCGTGTCCTGCTGCCCTTGGGTCCCTCGCGGATCACAAGAGCCCTGTGTTTCATACTGCTTCCGCCGCCCGCATGGTAGCGGGCGATCGGCGGAGCTGGTCAGAGACCACCTGTTGGAGGCGTCGACGTGCTTCGGCGACATGGAGTCCCAAGCGCGCTGCGGGGCACTGCAGCGGCGAGATCTAGGCACACTGGAGGGCCCGTCACCGACGGAACCCCAAAGCCCGCTCGGCGAGTCGTACCTGTTTGACTGGCATTTGATCTCGCTCATATTGGGATAATCCCCGGCGTGCGAATGAGACCACACCGCTCGCTTGACTGACGCAGAGGGCAGGCTGCCTTGGACCGCGCCATCGTCATACCGATTCAGGGACTCGACGACCTGATCGGCATTCTGAAGACGCAGGGCTATCAGGTCTGGGGTGCGCGGGAATGCGATGGCGCGCTTGGGCTGGGGCCGATTGCGACCGCTTCCGATCTGCCTCGCGGCCGTATCGAATCCGCCGAGGCCGGCACGGTTCGCCTGGTCGACGGGCCGCGCGACGCCGTGTTCGACCATACCTTGCCCATGCAGGGCCTGAAGCGGATCGTCTATCCGGCGCAGGAGCGGCTGTATTCGACGGGCCCGGACATGGCCGTGGAAGAGGAACCGGTCGAGGCGCCGCCCTTGGCCGTCATCGGAATCCGGTCCTGCGACCTGGCCGCGCTCGATACCCTGGCGACGGTTTTCGAGGGCGGGCCATTCGTCGACACGCGGTTCAGCCAAAGGCGGGAGGCCCTGCTGCTGGTCGCGGTCAACTGCATGCGGCCCGCCGCAACCTGCTTCTGCGCGTCCATGGATACCGGCCCGCGGGCGGATCGTGGCTTCGATCTGGCGCTCGACGAGTTGATCGAGGCCGACCGGCACGTAATCATCGTCACCGCGGGAAGCGCGCGGGGCCGGGAAATCCTCGACCAGCTTTCCGGAGAGCCGGCAAACAAGGCCGACCTGAAGGCCGCCCGCGACGGCTCGCGCGCCTGCGCGGAGGCCCAGCACCGGCGCATGACCGACGGTGTCGAAGGCCTGCTGAAGCGCAATTACGACCACCCGCACTGGGCGGCGGTGGCCGAGCGCTGCCTGAGTTGCGCCAACTGCACCATGGTGTGCCCGACCTGCTTCTGCGGAACGGTCGAGGACCGCTCGTCCCTCGACGGTGCCGAGGCGGAGCGCTGGCGCCGTTGGGACAGCTGCTTCACCTTGGATTTCAGTTACCTGCACGGCGGCTCCGTGCGCACCGAGACCGCTTCGCGCTATCGGCAGTGGATGACCCACAAGCTGGCGCATTGGCACGATCAGTTCGGCACCTCCGGCTGCGTCGGCTGCGGCCGGTGCATCGGATGGTGTCCGGTCGGTATCGACATCACCGCCGAAGCGGCGGCCTTGGCCGCATCGGACGAATCGCAAGGCACTTCTGGGACGACAGCGCATGACTGACAGCAAATTCAAATCGATGGCCGACATCCTGGCCGCCCATCCCCTCTTCGCGGGTCTCGACCCGGAGATCACCGACCTGCTCGGCGGCTGCGCCAGGAATGTGCATTTCTCCGATGGCGACCATCTGTTCAAGGCCGACGACCCGGCGGACGTGTTC
>JABDIP010000072.1 GCA_013003675.1 Inquilinus sp. | reverse complement strand
GCCCTCCGCCTCAGGCGGAGGGCAGGGGAGCGGCGTGCTATTGCGCCATGTCGGCGGCGACCCGCATGCTGACAATGCTGTCGGGATTGGCCGGTGGCTCGCCGCGGTTGATCTGGTCGACGAAGTCCATGCCCTCGATGACCTCGCCCCACACGGTATACTGCCCGTTCAGAAAGGCGGCAGGCGCGAAGGTGATGAAGAACTGGCTATCGCCGCTATTCGGGTCATTGGTGCGAGCCATGCCGATCGTGCCGCGGACGAAAGGCTCGTTGCTGAACTCCGATGGCAGCTTTCGGCCCGATCCACCCGTCCCGGTGCCGGTCGGATCGCCGGTCTGGGCCATGAAGCCGTCGATCACCCGATGGAAGATGATGCCATCGTAGAAGCGCTCGCGGGCCAGTTCCTTGATCCGGGCAACATGCGTCGGCGCCAGGTCGGGCCGTAGCTGGATGACGACACGACCGTCCTCCAACTCCAGATAGAGCAGGTTTTCCGGGTCTTGCGCCCCGGCGGGTTGGGCGGATACGGCCATGATGAAAAACAAACCTCCAAGCAAGCGAAATAGACGCGTCATCACCAAGTTCCCTATGAATCACGCCGGCACTCAACCACAGGCTTGCCGCCCTCGTAAAGCCGGCTGTCGTGGACGCGAGCCGTCCGGCTGACTGACTCTCCGCTGAGCGGTGTCCGTTGCCATGCCGGGGCGGCGCTGGTCGTCGCGATACCCGGTGCTCAACGCCGATCGGTGAGAAGTGCCGGGCCTTCCGGGGATGGCGCGACAATCTCGGGTTCCCGCCGAAAGAGGGCAAGCCCCATCAGAAAGAAGAACAGGTCGCCGGTCAGGGTGACGGCGCGGAACGAGACCGCGATCAGTTCCGCATTCCGGACGTCGATCGCGGTCAGCGCGACGATCAGCAGCGCTTCGCGTACGCCGATGCCCGCCGCCGCGCCGGGCACGACGAAACCGCCGATCCAGGCCCCCGCCGTCGCGGCGATGAAGGCGGCGATCATGATCGGCGGATTGCCGCCCAGGGCACGGCCGAGCAGCCACAACAAGATGCCGGCGCTGGCGAAGAACAGACATTGCAGGAGATAGGAAGGCACCAGCCGCAGCGCCGCCTCGACCATGCCACGGTCGCGGCTGGTCGTCGGCGGTGCCAGCTTGAGCAAGCGGGTCAGGGTCGGCAGGGCCGCCGCCATTGCGAACGGGATGCAGAGGACAAGGATCGCGAGCCCGACGGCCATCCAGGGCGCCAGCGATTCGGAGCCGCCCCAGATCGACAAGCCGAGCAGTGCCAACACCGCTGCCGCAGAAATCAATCCGACGGATTCGAACCACGTGGCATAGAGCATCGTTCCATGGTCGATGCCGAGGCCGCGTCCGGAGATGTGCCGGCCGACGAAATGGAACACGTTGCCCGGCAGATACTTGGCGATCTGCGTGCGGGCATAGATGCCCAGGCTGTCGCGTCGGGGTGCCTTCGGTGCGCCGCTTATCCGCAGCAGGCGCAGCCATGCCTCGGCAAGCAGAAAGCCGGAAAGGGCGTAAACCACGCCGCCAATCGCCAGCGCGGCGATCAGGCCCGGGCCGTTGCCGGCGATCCCGTCCCAGACATTGGAGGCGATCAGCCGCTGGATCACGAAGACGCAGGCAATCGCGACGATCAGCAGGCCGCCGAGACGCCAAATCAGGGAGCGGCTACGCTTCATCGCCCCGTCCGCCGGGTGCGCGGCACAAGGCCATGGTCCAGGGCAGGGGAGAACGCACCGCGACGATCTCCGCGTGACGGCCGAGCATGGTCAAGAAGGACCGCTTCGACCAGTGCTGAAGATGTCCCGGCGTGTTGCCGAACGCGTCGAGATAGCGGCCGCTGAGCATATTCAGCACCCGCCAGACCGGTTCGCGCGGCACGCTGACGAGCAGGTAAGGTTTGGCCAGGCCGACCAGGACACGCAGCGCCGTCTCCGGCTCCACCAGGTGCTCCAGCACCTCGCAGCAGACCACCAGCTCGGCGTCGTCTTCGCCCGGCTTGAGGTCGTACACGCTTCCGACCTCGAATCGTGCGCCATGGGCGCGGTTCACCGGATTGGCTCGGGCCTGTTCGACTACCCGCGGCGAGATGTCGATGCCGCGCACCCGCCGACCATCGGCGGCCATTATCGCGCTCAGATAGCCCTCGCCGCACCCGGCTTCCAAGACATCGGCGGCGTCGCTGATCCGGCTGAGCGCGCGAAACGATTCGAGGAAACCGCCGACCAGCAATCGGGCGATCGGGTTTCGCGTCTGGTATTTCGGATAGTGGTTGCCGACCGGGATCGGCGGTTCGGCGGCCGCCGCCGGGCCCGGCGTCATGACTTCCTCCGCGCCTTGGCGCCGGCCGGCGATCGTGCCTCCAGCCGCTTCGACAAACCACGCTGGTCGATGACGACCTGCGGTTCGGCCGGGCGGGTGCCGACGCGGACCACCTCCTGCACCTGGCGCAACTTCCAGTCGATCTGTTCGAGCAGCTTTCGATTGGTCGAGATCAGGTCGGCGAGCACACCGATGAGGAAGATGAAAGTGCCGGTGCCAAGCAGCGCCGCGGCAAGGATGACCGACTGGATGTGCCCGGCGCCCTGGCCGATGGCCAGAAAGTAAAGATACCGCAGTCCCAGCCCCATGCCGGCGAGGAAGATGACGATCGCGAGTGGCAGGAACAGGCGAAGCGGGCGGTAGGTGACGAAGATTCGGGCGATCGTGCTGACCGACCGGACGACATAGCGCGGGATGCTCTTCACCAGGCGGGACGGGCGCAAATCCCCGTTCGTTCGGATCGGCACCGACAGGATGCGCATACCCTTTTGGCCCGCCTGAATGATGGTCTCGATCGTATAGGTGTAGTTGCCGAACACATGCAGCCGCATCGCCGCCTCACGGCTGATGGCGCGGAAGCCGCTCGGTGCGTCGCGGACATCGGTGTTGCTTGCCATGCGCACCACGGCGCTGCCCAGTCGCTGCAGGGCCTTCTTGATCGGCGAGAAATGATCGATCTGCTCGATCGGCCGGGCGCCGATGACGATGTCGGCCTTTCCTTCCAGCACCGGGCCGACAAGGGCGGGAATGTCGTCGGCGCAATATTGGTTGTCGGCGTCGGTGTTGACGATGACATCCGCCCCGGCCGCCAGGCAGGCATCGATACCGGCGAGAAACCCTTTCGCGAGCCCCTGATGACCGCTGAGGCGGACCAAATGGTCGACGCCGTGGGCGAGGGCGACGTCGACGGTCCCGTCGGTGCAGCCGTCGTCGATGATCAGCCACTCGACACGGTCGAAGCCGGACACCTGGCGCGGCAAGGCGGCGAGGGCGATGCCGAGGGTTTCCGCCTCGTTGAAACAGGGGATCTGGATGATCAGTTTTTTCACGGCCGGTCGGGCTTCGTGCGGGGGTGGTCCGCGCAGTCTTGTTTGGCTTCGCTAAGAAACCTTTAAGTGATGCCAGCCAGCATGCGCCGGGTTTGGCAGTTGGACCCGGACAGCATCGGTATTTCGGCACGATGACGACACTGAGCGAAGCGGCGGCGCGAACTCGGCCGGATCCGCAGGATGGTCACTTGAGCATGGATCTGCTCAAGGCGTTCCTGGTCTTCCTGGTGATCCAGGCGGCGTTGGTTGGCGGCGGCGTGGCGCCGTTCGCCGATGGCGACCTGTCCGACCCGGACGCCTATATGCGGCTCAACCGCGTGGTGCATCTGTGGGAGTCGGGGGCGTGGTTCGACCCTGTCTATCCCCGCATCTCGCCGCCCGACGGCCATGTCCAGCACTGGACCCGGCCGATGGACATGGTTCTGCTGGCCGGCGCCCTGGTCGGCGCCCCCTTCGTCGGCTTCGAGAAGGCGCTGTTCGGTTGGAGCGTCGCGATCAGCCCGCTGATGCAGCTTCCGACCCTGCTTGCCCTCGTCTGGGCCGCTGCCCCGCTGGTCCAGCGCAGCCGGTTGTGGCTGGTCAGCATCCTGTTCGTCATCCAGCCCGCGGCCCTGCTCACCTTCCTTATCGGTCGCCCCGATCACAATGCACTGTTGATCCTGTGTTTCGTGCTGAGCATCGGATTGACCATCCGCCTGTTGCTGCAGCCGGAACGGCGGCGCAACGCGGCGCTCGCCGGCGTCGTTGCGGCCCTGGCGCTCTGGATCAGCATGGAGACGCTTCTTTTCGTCGTCGTCGGCATCGCCGTACCCGGTGTCTTCTGGGTCCTGGGCGACCGCCGGCTAGCACAGGCCATGCTGGCACACGCAGCGGCGCTGCTCGGCACGCTTTTGTTGGTCCTGCTCCTCGAAAGAGGGATCGGCCGACTGGCCGTCGTCGAGTTCGACCAGACTTCGTTGGCCCATGTCGTCCTGTTCGCCATCAACCTCGTCTTCTGGAGCCTGATTTATGGCGCCGGCCGATTGCCGGTGATCGACCGCCGACCGATCGGCCGGGTAGCTGTCGGTGCGCTGGCCGGCAGCGCCGCGCTGGCCGCGCTCTGGCTCCTCGTGCCGGGGTTCTTCGCCAGCCCGCTGGCCGGCGTCGACCCGCTCTATCGCGATGTCCGTCTGGTCAACATCCAGGAATTCCAGCCGATCATCCGCCTGACGGATCTGTGGAGCGGCGAGGCGGCCGGCGCCATCGGCCGTCTGTTGCTGTGGCTCGGTATCGGCGTCGTCGCGATCCCGTACGTTCTGCGGAAGGTCTGGACCGCCGCCGGCCCCGAGCGGGCGGCATGGAGCCTGCTGGCCGCGCTGGCCGTCGTCTTCATTCCGCTGGCGGTCGGCCAGGTGCGATGGGCGGCCTATGCCGAGATCGCCATGGTGATCCCCTATGCGGTCGCCGTCGGCGGCGTTGTCGCCTGGTTGCGGTCCTTTTCGTTCGAAGGGCCGCTGATGATGACCGCCCGAGCCTGCATCGTCGCCGGCGCCTGCGTCTGGTACTTCCTGCCGGTCTCCATCGTCGGGCCGGCCGATGCCGAGGAAGGGGAGGGCGAAGGCGTTGTCGCCGGAGACCGTCGCGCCACCTGCCCCTTGCGGCCTTTGACGGCGTTTCTTTCCGATCCGGACGGGCTTGGTGCCCGCGAAGAGCGGGTCCTGGCATTTGTCGATTTCGGTCCCGAACTGCTCTACCGCACGCCGCACTCGGTCTTTTCCATCCCCAACCACCGGTTCCAGCCCGGGTTCACGGCGGCGTATCGGATCATGTCCGCTGCTGACGACGCGCCGGCGGAGGAATTGATCCGCCGGCATCAGGTCGATCTGCTCCTGATCTGCCCGCGATGGCCGGTTGAAGCCGCCTTTTACCAGGCCGCCACGAATGGAGAGATCGGCTTCTACGATCACCTGGCCGAGGATGTGGTGCCCGATTTTCTCGAGCCGTTGGAACTGCCGACAGAGGCGGCGGAGCAGTTCCGCCTGTTCCGCGTGCGACCGTAGCCGCCGATGCAGCGCCCGGGGAATCCGCAGGATGTCGCGCCGGTCGAGGAGCCACGAGTGACCGGCTCCGGGCCGTCCGGGCGCCCCTGGGCCGATCGTGTCCGCACCCTGGCGGTCGCGCCGGCGAGTCTGAGGGTTCTTGTGCCTGCCTTCCTGATGTTGGCCTTTGGCATCGCCTTGATCGCCGACACCTACGGCATCTTCAACGCGACAACGGATGAACCGGCGCACATCGCTGCCGGGATGGAGTTCCTGGATCGCGGCGAATACACGCTCGAGCGGCTGCATCCTCCGCTCGCGCGGCTGGCCGTCGCACTGGGTCCATACGCCGACGGCGTGCGGAGTGCCGGGCGTGGCGATGTGTGGTCCGAGGGGCGGCACCTGCTCTACGAACAGGGCTCGTATTGGCGGACGCTCACCCTTGCCCGGCTTGGCACACTGCCGTTCTTCATCCTTGCCGCGGCGCTCACCGCGATCTGGGCGCGAGGCTTTGGCGGGCCGGTCGCGGGGTTGGCGGCTTTCGCGTTCTTCGTGACGACGCCAGCGTTGCTGGCGCATGGCGGCCTGGCAACAACCGACATGGCGTTTTCGTCGCTGTTCCTGGCCGCCGTGCTGGCTGGGATCCGGTGGTTGCAGGAGGGAAGGGCCTCCTCGGCGCTCCTGCTCGGCCTGTCGGCCGGATTGGCCTTCATGGCGAAATTCTCCGCCGGTCCCTTTCTGCTCGTGGGATTCGCGATACTGGTCCTTGTTCGCTGGCGGATCCAGCGACGCCATTGGACGCCGATGTCGCTGCTTGAACCGAGACGGCGGAGTCAGTTGGCGGCGGCCGCCCTGGTGGTTCTCGCGACGGTATGGGCGGTGCATGGGTTTCGATGGAGCGAGGTGCCGCTTCGATCGGATCTGACGGAGGCTCTTGCAGAGGCGGGCGCCCCGGTCGATGGCGCTGCTGCCGAGAGCGCCGTCAGGACGATGGTTGTGCCCATGTTCCTGTCGACGGTGCCGGATGGCCTGCTGGCCGTTCTCGGTTACAATGCGGTGGGGAAAGAGACCTTCTTTTTCGGCGAGTGGCGGACCCAGGGCCATCCTCTGTTCTATCCCGTCACCCTGGCCGTCAAGACGCCGGTCCCGCTCCTCATTCTTGGGTTGGCGGGACTGGGTCTGCTCTTCCGTCAGGGCATTCGGGATCGCGATTGGCGGCCGGCGGCACCGGCGGTCTTTTTCTCGAGCGTGTTCGTCATCGCCGCCGCGAGCAACCTGAACTACGGGGTCCGGCACATCCTGCCCGTGATTCCGTTGCTCTGTGTCGGGGCCGGTTACGGGATTGCGCGCTTGTGGTCCACGCGACACGGCGTGAAACGGATGGCGGGTGTCGGTTTGGCAGCCTGGCAGTTGATGACGCCCCTGGCCGCCCATCCCGACCACCTGGCGTATTTCAATGCGCTTGCCGGCAGCCGGCCGGAACGTGTCCTGATCCTGGGCGATCTTGATTGGGGCCAAGACCTGGAACGGCTGGCGCACGTACTCGACCGTCTCGGAGTCGAGTCTTTCCACTTGCTCTATTTGGGGTCGGCCGA
>JABDIP010000044.1 GCA_013003675.1 Inquilinus sp. | reverse complement strand
CGATGGCAGTCCCGACCAAGTCTGGGCCGTCATCAGAGATGTCGGGAAGATTTCCGACTGGTTTCCGGCGTTCGCGGAAAGCTGGATCGAAGGCGAAGACAATGCAACGCGCATTGGTGTGCTGGGCGATGGTGGCCGCGTCGTCGAACGCATCGAATCCACCGACGATCAGGCGCGGCGCCTGACCTACAGAATCGACGATTCGCCGCTGCCGCTGGCCAGCTATCGCTCATCGATGACGGTCTCGCCGGCGGGCACCGGATCGCGTGTGGACTGGCATACCGAGTTCGAGCCGGCCGGGATCACGGCAGACGAGCTGCACGACATTCTCAAGGGCCTCTATGACGACGGGTTGGCGGCGCTGAAGCAACAGCTCGACGGGTGACGCCGGTCGCCAGTGGTGAATCGCGCAGGGCAGGAAGTCACTCCTGCACCCGACCCTTTCCCATCGAGCCAACCGGCATTCCGATTCGATGGCTTGGATGGGGCGCCGGGAACCGGTACCGTCCGGCACCATCGGCGTTCGCCGACCATCCGTATCCGACACCATCCAAGCCAGGGAGCCGACAATGGCCGGAACCATCGACAAGCGCCTCGCCGACGCCGGGATCGAGCTGCCGCAGGCGGCCGTGCCGGCGGCCAACTATGTGCCCACGGTGCGCTCCGGCGCCATGCTCTACATCTCGGGCCAGGTGCCGATGCTGAATGGTGAGTTGCACCACCAGGGCAAGCTCGGCGCCGGCACCTCGGTCGAGGAGGGCCAGGCGGCGGCGCGGCTGTGCGCGCTCAACGCCGTGGCCCAGGCCAAGGCGGCCCTCGGCGGCGATCTCGACCGCGTTGTCCGGGTCGTGAAGCTGCTCGGCTTCGTCAACGGCACGCCGGAATTCGGCGATCAGCCCAAGGTGGTCAACGGCGCCTCCGACCTGATGGTCGAGGTGTTCGGCGACAAGGGCATGCATGCCCGGTCAGCGGTCGGTGTCGCCTCGCTGCCCTTCGGCGTCGCCGTCGAGGTCGAGGCGATCCTCGAGGTCGCCGACTGACGCCGGCCCTCCGGGCGCATCTGCGGCGCCGGACCGAGCCTCGGCGCTTGCCGTAGGGCGCGGCGGCGCACAGATTAACGGGATGCCGGCCGTGAGAATGAGCCCATGCCCGACGACAGCCCGTCATTGATCCTCAAGGTGGTGGCAGAGATCGGCGCGGTCGATGCCGCCCAATGGGACGCCTGCGCCGGAACCGACAACCCGTTCGTCGGCCACGCCTTCCTATCGGCGCTGGAGGAGTCCGGCTCGGCATCGGCGGAGTCCGGCTGGCTGCCGCAGCATCTGGTGCTGGAGAGCGAGGCCGGCGAGATGCTCGGCTGCGTGCCGATGTATCTGAAGAACCACTCCTATGGCGAGTACGTCTTCGATTGGGGCTGGGCCGAGGCGTATGAGAACGCCGGCGGCCAGTATTACCCGAAGCTGCAGGCCTCGGTGCCGTTCACCCCGGTGACCGGCCCGCGCCTGCTGGTCCGCCCCGACCTCGACCGCGCCGCCATCGCCCCGGCGCTGATCCACGGGCTGGAGCAGGTCGCCGAGCGGCACCAGGTCTCCAGCGTCCACGTCACCTTCCCGACCGAGGCGGAGTGGACCCTGTTCGGCGCCGCCGGCTGGCTCCGGCGCACCGGTCAGCAATACCACTGGTGCAACCAGGGCTATGCCAGTTTCGACGACTTCCTCGCCGGCCTCGCCTCGCGCAAGCGCAAGGCGATCAAGAAGGAACGCCGCCAGGTGGTCGAGGCCGGGATCGACATCGCGGTCTTCACCGGCGCCGACCTGACCGAGGCGCATTGGGACGCCTTCTACCGCTTCTACCGCTCGACCAGCGACCGCAAATGGGGCCAAGCCTATCTGACCCGGGAGTTCTTTTCGCTGTTGGGCGAACGGCTGGCCGACCGGGTGGCGCTGGTGATGGCCTCAAAGGATGGCCGTTTCGTCGCCGGCGCCCTCAACATCATCGGCGGCGACACCCTCTACGGCCGCAACTGGGGCTGCGACGGCCACTTCAGATTCCTGCATTTCGAGGCCTGCTACTACCAGGCCATCGACTTCGCCATCGCCCGCGGCCTGAAGACGGTGGAGGCCGGCGCCCAGGGCCAGCACAAGGTGCAGCGCGGCTATCTGCCGGTGCACACCTACAGCGCCCACTACATCCGCGACCCCGGCTTCCGCCGTGCCATCGCCGATTTCCTCAAACGCGAGGGCCGCATGGTCGACTGGGAGATCCAGGCCCTCGCCCAGGCCTCGCCGTTCCGCAAGGGCGACGGTGAGGGCTGAAAACAGCCTCCCGGGCAGGGCCCAGACCGTGGCCACGGGGGGACGGGCGGGCTAGACTCTGGCCCATGAGTCGCGACCCCCACGAGATCCTGAAATCCGTCTTCGGCTTCGACGCCTTCCGCGGCCAGCAGGCGGAGATCATCGACCATGTGATGGCCGGCGGCGACGGGCTGGTGCTGATGCCGACCGGCGGCGGCAAGTCGCTCTGCTACCAGATCCCGGCGCTTTGCCGGCCCGGCACCGGCATCGTCGTCTCACCGTTGATCGCGCTGATGCACGACCAGGTCGAGGCGCTGCGCCAACTCGGCGTGCGGGCGGCGGCGATCAACTCGGCGATGGCGCCGGGCGAGGCGGCGGCGGCGGAACGAGCGCTTGCCGACGGCGCCCTCGACCTCGTCTATGTCGCCCCGGAGCGTCTGGCGACCGAGCGTTTCCTCGCCCTGCTCGGCCGCTGCCAAATCTCCCTCTTCGCCATCGACGAGGCGCATTGCGTCTCGCAATGGGGCCACGACTTCCGGCCGGAATACCGGCGGCTGTCGATCCTGCACCAGCGTTTCCCCGGCGTGCCGCGCCTGGCGTTGACCGCCACCGCCGACCGGCCGACCCGGGGCGATATCGTCGAGCATCTCGACCTCGGCCAGGGCCGCGTCTTCGTCGCCGGCTTCGACCGGCCGAACATCCGCTACAGCGTCCGGCCGAAGAACAACCCGCGCAACCAGCTCCTCGCCTTCCTCGAGGACGGCCGGCGCGGCGAGTCGGGCATCGTCTACTGCCTCAGCCGCGGCAAGGTGGACGAGACGGCGCGCTGGCTCAGCGAGCGCGGCTTCGCGGCGCTGCCCTACCATGCCGGGCTCGACAAGGCGGTGCGGGCGGCGAACCAGCAGCGCTTCCTGAAGGAGGAGGCGGTGGTGATGGTGGCGACCATCGCCTTCGGCATGGGCATCGACAAGCCCGACGTGCGTTTCGTCGCCCACCTGGACTTGCCGAAGAGTCTCGAGGCCTACTACCAGGAGACCGGCCGGGCCGGGCGCGACGGCCTGCCCGCCGACGCCTGGATGGTCTAT
>JABDIP010000008.1 GCA_013003675.1 Inquilinus sp. | reverse complement strand
GTCGTGCTGTCGAGCGGCCGCAGCCTGGAGGTCGCCATCCCGCCGGGCACCGAGAGCGGCCAGACCCTGCGGCTGAAGCAGCAGGGACTGCCGGGAATGGGCGGCGGCCCGGCCGGCGACGCGCTGATCGAGATCAAGGTCGGCAGCCACCCCCACTTCACCCGCAAGGGCCGCGACATCCATGTCGAGGTGCCGGTGACGCTGAAGGAAGCGGTGCTGGGCGCCAGCATCCAGGTGCCGACGATCGACGGCAAGGTGGCGGTGAAGGTGCCGCGCGGCGCCAATTCCGGCGCCCAGCTTCGGCTCAAGGGCAAGGGCATCGCCGATGCCAAGGGCAAGACGCGCGGCGATCAGTACGTCAAGCTGATGGTGATGCTGCCCGACAAGCCCGACGCGGCGCTGAACAAATTCGTCGAGGGCTGGACGCCGGATTCCGGCTACGCCCCGCGCAAGCGTCTCGGCGACGACTGACCGGGCCGGCTAGCGCGTTATCCACTCACGTGGAATCGGCTCCGACCGTTTGAACGGAAACCGCGCTATTCCCCGGCCGCGCGACGGTCGATGGCGGCCGGGCCGGCCGCCGGGTCGGCCTCTTCCGCCACCAGATCGGCCAGGACCTCGCCGAGCAGCCGGCGCTGCTCTTCGTCGGCCTGGCGCAACAGATCGCCGAGCCGCGCCCGCGAACCGGGCAGGTCGGACACCGGCTCGTGCCGCCCCTGGAAGCCGATACCGAGCGCCGCCACCAGATCGTAGAGCGTCGCGGCGGCGAGGTCGCGCGACAGCAGCCAGCGGTCGCCGGCGCTGCGTTCGACGAAGTGGCCGTCGCGCAACTCGCCCAGCAGCTCCTCCAGCATGGCGCCGCTGAGCGGCAGCCGCCGCACCAGCACCTTGCGCCGGACCCCGTCTCCGACCCGCGCGCCCTTGGCCAGCTCGGCCAGGACCGCATGGGCCAGGGTGACGCGCTGCGCCGGCGGCAGGGTGTCGAACTGGCCGCCGAGCAGCCGCCCGGCCCGCCAATCGGGCAGCGCCGCCGCCACCAGCGCGCCGACCAGCACGATCGACCAGGCGAGATAGAGCCAGACCAGGAAGATCGGCACCGTCGACACGGCGCCGTAGATCGTCTCGTAGACCGGGAACGCCTTCAGATAGGCGGCGAAGCCGGTCTTCGACAGTTCGAACAAGACCGCCGCCACCGCCCCGCCGATGGCCGCGTCGCGCGGCTGCACCGTGCGGTTGGGGATGATCCAGTACAGCACGGTGAAGCCGATGAATTCGAATACGCCCGGCAACAGCCCGACAAACGGCCGGTAGCCCAGAACCTGGGTGCCGATGTCGGAGCCGCGGACGAATTGCGTGGTCAGCGACAGGCTGACCGCGAACATGATCGGCGTCAGCGTCAGGATCGCCCAGAAGGACAGCAGGCGGACCAGCCACGGGCGCGATTCCTGCACCCGCCAGATGGCGTTGAACGCCCCCTCGATGGTCGCCAGCAGGAGCACGGCGGTGATCACCAGCCCGATGATGCCGACCGCGGTCAGCCGCCCGGCATTGACCACGAAGCCCTCGAGATAGTCCTGCACCGCGTCGCCGACCTGCGGCACGAGGTTGTCGAAGATGAGCCGCTGGGCCGAATCCTCGAGGTTCTGGAAGGCGGGAAAGGCGCTGAGGATGGCGACCGTGATCGTCATCAGCGGCACCAGCGACAACAGCGATGTATAGGTCAGCGCCGCCGCCGCCTGGGTGCAGCGGTCTTCGCCGAATCGGCGCGCCGCGTAGCGCACGAACCGGCCCCAATCGACGGCGGTGCGCACCGCCAGCGGCCGGTTGGCGGTTGATCTCGGTTCGCTCATCGACCTCTCCGAACGGGCCGGAAGTCGCGGTTCTGGCTGTGTTTGACCGGGTTGTGCATTGGTGTAGGATCAGCGCTCCCCGCTGCGGTGGCGTCGACGCTCGACAATCGCGACGTCGGAGTCTATCGCAGAACACTCAACAACGTCTTGTCCCGGCACGCCATGGCGCTGCGCCACCCATACCGGGGCCGGGCGCGAGGCAACGTTTCCCATACGAGGCCGACGCATGTCCCTTCCTTCCCCCCTTATGGCCGGCAAGCGCGGCCTGGTCATGGGCGTCGCCAACGATCGCTCGATCGCCTGGGGCATCGCCGCCACCTGCGCGGCACAGGGCGCGGAACTGGCGTTCACCTATCAGGGCGATGCCCTGGCCAAGCGCGTCAGGCCGCTGGCCGAGTCGGTCGGCGCGACCCAGATCCTGCCCTGCGACGTGACCGACGATGCCAGCATCGACGCGGTCTTCGAGACGTTGGGCGAGGCGTGGGGCGGCATCGACTTCCTGGTCCACGCCATCGCCTTCTCCGACAAGGCGGAACTCGACGGGCTCTATCTCGACACGTCGCGGGCCAATTTCCAGCGCACCCTGGACATCTCCTGCTACAGCTTCACCGCCGTGGCGCGGCGCGCGGTGCCGCTGATGCGCGAGGGCGGCAGCCTGCTGACGCTCACCTATTACGGCGCCGAGCGGGTGATGCCTCACTACAATGTGATGGGCGTGGCCAAGGCGGCGCTGGAGGCCAGCGTGCGCTATCTGGCCGTCGATCTCGGCGGCCGCGGCATCCGCGTCAACGCTATCTCCGCCGGCCCGATCAAGACCCTGGCGGCGAGCGGCATCGGCGATTTCCGCTATATCCTGAGGTGGAACGAGTTGAACGCCCCGCTGAAACGCAACGTGACCACCCGGGAGGTCGGCCGCGCCGGGCTCTATCTCCTGAGCGACCTCGGCAGCGGCGTGACCGGCGAGGTGCACCACGTCGATTGCGGTTATCACACCGTCGGCATGGTCGCCGTCGACAGCGCCGCGGAAACCGCCGAACTGCTGCGGGGTCTGGCGCCCAAGGGCGAATGAGCCCGACCGTCCGGATGGCGACGGCCGCCGGCATTGGGGCGCTGTGCCACTGGCCGGCGACGTTCCCCCTCGCCCTTTCGAGCCGGCAGCGGGCTTTGCCCGTCACCCTCCCACGGCTTCGCCGCGGGCCCCTCCCTCTCCCGCAAGGGGAGAGGGAAACCAAGGGACGGCACGCACAATCACCCTCTCCCCTTGCGGGAGAGGGAGGGGCCCGGCGCGGCAGCGACGGGAGGGTGAGGGGATGCGCTCTCGCCAACTTGGAACTTGGCCGCGCCGACTGGCTCGGCCGATGCAAAGGCCAGGCCCATGGCCAGTAACAGCTTCGGCCGTCTGTTCCGGTTCACCACCTGGGGCGAGAGCCACGGGCCGGCGATCGGCTGCGTGATCGATGGCTGCCCGCCGCTGATCGCGCTCACCGAGGCCGACATCCAGCCCTGGCTCGACCGCCGGCGGCCGGGCCAGTCGCGCTTCACCACCCAGCGCCGCGAGCCGGACCAGGTGAAGATCCTGTCCGGCGTGTTCGAGGGAAAGACGACCGGCACGCCGATCGCGCTGCTGATCGAGAACCAGGACCGGCGCTCGAAGGATTACGGCGAGATCGCCAGGAGCTTCCGCCCCGGCCACGCCGATTTCACCTACCTCGCGAAATACGGCATCCGCGACCATCGCGGCGGCGGCCGCTCCTCGGCGCGGGAGACGGCGAGCCGGGTCGCCGCCGGGGCGGTCGCCCGCAAGGTGCTCGGCGATGCGGTGACGATCCGCGGCGCGCTGGTGCAGATCGGCGGCGAGCGCATCGACCGCGCCAAGTGGGATTGGGACGAAATCGACCGCAACCCGTTCTTCGCCCCGGACGCCGAGGCGGCGAAAAGCTGGGAGGGCTATCTCGACGGCATCCGCAAGAAGGGCTCCAGCGTCGGCGCGGTGATCGAGGTCGTCGCCTCGGGCGTGCCGGCCGGGCTGGGCGACCCGGTCTATGCCAAGCTCGATGCCGAACTGGCCACCGCGATGATGTCGATCAACGCGGTCAAGGGGGTGGAGATCGGCGCCGGTTTCGCCGCCGCCGCCCTGACCGGCGAGGAGAACGCCGACGAGATGCGCGCCGGCAACGAGGGCCGCCCGCGCTTCCTGTCCAACCATGCCGGCGGCGTGCTCGGCGGCATCTCCACCGGCCAGGATGTGGTGGTGCGCTTCGCCGTCAAGCCGACCAGCTCGATCCTGACGCCGCGCAAGACCATCGACACGGCCGGCCAGGAGACCGACATCGTCACCAAGGGCCGCCACGATCCGTGCGTCGGCATCCGCGCGGTGCCGGTCGGCGAGGCGATGATGGCCTGCGTGCTGGCCGACGCGATGCTGCGGCAACGGGCGCTGCGCGGGTGACGGCCACGGGTCGGGAAGGACGATGAGCGGTCCGCCCGGGGGCATTGGACTGGCGGGAGATGTGTGGTCCGCTGCCTTCGACCCGCCGACCCACCCCAAGCGCCGTCATCGCGAGCCGCTGGCGCGGCGATCCAGGGACGGCCAGGGCCGTTGCACGCGCGCGGAGCCAATAAATAGGTATACTGTCCCCGATTTCAGCCGAACCGTACGGGGTTCGCGGCCGGCCCTGGCCGCCCCTGGATTGCCGCGTCGCTGCGCTCCTCGCAATGACGGTGGATCAATAAAGGGGACGCAACCCTTTTTCTGTTCCTGGCGGTGTCGTGGGACCAACGGATGGACAGAAAAAGGGTTGCGTCCCCTTTGTTGCACGGCGCCACCTTCGACGGCCGCCGCCTTACGGAACGGCGGTGAACCCCCTCACCCAACCCTCTCCTCGGGGAGAGGGCTTCAGACCGTCCCTTAGATGGACCTGGCGTGGTTCACCGGCGAGTTGGGCGCCGTGGCGGCCCTGACGTTGATCGCGGTCAGCGCCGCGACGTCGTTCCTGACGGCGGCCGCCGGGATCGGCGGCGGCGTGGTGCTGCTGGCGGTGATGGCGGTGCTGATGCCGGCCGCGGCGCTGATCCCGGTGCACGGGGTGGTGCAGATCGGCTCGAATGCCGGGCGCGTGCTGATCATGCTGCGCGCGGTGCAGACCGGCGTGCTGTTGCCGTTTTGCGCCGGCAGCCTGGTCGGTGCCGCGCTCGGCGGCCTGACCGTCGTGCAATTGCCGCCGGCCGTGCTCAAGATCGGCCTCGCCGCGTTCATCCTGTTTTCGATCTGGGGCCGGACCATCGCCGCGACCGGGCATTTCGCCGTCGCCCTGACCGGCGCCTTCTCCAGCTTCCTGACGATGTTCTTCGGCGCCACCGGCACCTTCGTCTCGGCCATGGTCAAGACCCTGAAGCTCGGCCGGCTGGAGCATGTCGCGACCCATGCGGCGTGCATGGTGGCGCAGCATGTGATCAAGGTCGCGACGTTCGGCCTGCTGGGATTCGCCTACGGCCCCTATCTCGGGCTGGTGGCTGCGATGATCGCCAGCGGTTTCGCCGGCACGCTGCTCGGCAAACGGTTCCTGCTGAAGCTGGACGACCGGACCTTCCACCGCGTCCTGGCGGTCGTGCTGTCGCTGCTGGCGCTCAGGCTATTCTACGAGGGCGTGACGCTGCTCCTGAGCGGCTGACCTCGAAAGCCGCGGCGACGCCGCCGATTGTGCGGCGGTTTGACACCCCCGGCGGTTTCATCGAAGCTTCGCGTGAAAAATAGCGCGCGCCATCGCGGTCGATCGGCCGAAGCCGGCGCGACACAACGGGAGGAATACAATGACCGGCAAGACGACTGTCTCGCGACGAACCATCCTGCGCGGCGGCCTGGCGGGCGGCGCGGCGGCGCTCTTCGGCGGATCGATGACGAGCGCCCGCGCCGCCGGCTTTCCGGAGCGCAACATCGACATCATCGTGCCGACCCGCGAGGGCGGCGGCGCCGACCGGAACCTCAGGGCCTTCACGGCGATCTGGAAGAAATACCTCGATACCCAGTTCGAGCCGGGCTTCTACCCCGGCGCCTCGGGCCGCGTCGGCTACGAGGTCTATATGGGCCGGTACGAGGCCGACTGTCACAGCCTGATCTTCGGCAATATGGGGCCGGAGTTGCTGAATTGGGTGGTCGAGAAGCCGTCCTTCGACATCGACGATTACCTGTATTGGGGCCGGGTCGACACCGATCCCGGCTGCGTCTTCGTCGGCGCGGAAAGCGCCTTCGTGTCGATCGACGATATCGTCGAGGAAGGCCGCAAGCGGCGCCTGAACGTCGGCACCAGCCGCCTCGCCCACCCGGCCTCGATCGGCATCCTGGCGCTCGGCGAGCATACCGGCGCCGATTTCAACCTCATCCCGCTGTCCGGCGGCCGCAACACCGTCGCCGGCGCGGTCACCGGCGAGATGGATTTCTCCGTCCTCACCTCGGGAACCGTCGCCGCGTCCGGTGACGCGGTGCGCACCCTACTGGTCTTCAACGACAAGAACCTGATCGGCGAGGCGCTCGACAACGCGCCGACCATGAACGACCATTTCGGCACCGATCTGCCGCCGATGCTGTCCTCGCGGGCCTTCGGCATCCACCGGGCCGCGATCGATGCCCATCCCGACCGCTTCGAACTGCTGCAGAGTTCGTTCCGCCAGGTCTTCGACGATCCGGAGTACAAGGCCTCGGTCCTGGGCTCGAACGGCTATTGGGAATACATCAACCATGGCGGCGTCGAGGAATGCGCCGTGTTCCAGAAGGCGATGCTGGAGC
>JABDIP010000484.1 GCA_013003675.1 Inquilinus sp. | reverse complement strand
TGGCTATACGCCGCCGATCTCGCCGATCGCTGCGGGGCTGAGCTGCAAGTGTCCGCGTTGTGGCCGTGGCGCGCTCTTCGATGGCTATCTGACCGTTGCTGAAAGTTGCTCGGCCTGCGGCCTCGACCTGCGCAAGGCCGACAGCGGCGACGGCCCGGCGGTCTTCCTCATCTTCATCATCGGCTTCCTGGCGGTGCCGCTGGCGTTCTGGATCGAGGTGAGTTTCACGCCGCCGGTCTGGGTTCACGCGGTGACTTCCGGCGGCTTCATCATCGGACTCGCCTTGCTGCTGCTGCGGCCGGCCAAGGCGCTGGTGCTCGGCCTGCAGTTCCGTCATCGGCCAGAAGATTTCGGCGATGGCGGCGCGGGATAACGCAAAACGGGGGTTCCGGCCGGACCGGTGGCCGACCGTCATGGCGATTCCCGCGCTGGCCCTGCTGTTGGGGCTCGGCGTCTGGCAGCTCCAGCAATTGGAACGGAAAACCGCGCTCTTGCAGCGGATCGAGACCCGCATGGCCGACCCGGCGGTGGCGCTGCCGACGGTGATCCTCGACCCGGAGGCCTGGGATTACCGGCGCGTCGGCGTCGAGGGGGTCTTCGTCGACGACCGCTCGCTGTTCGTCGCTTCGCGCGTCCATCGCGGCGAAGCCGGTTTCCACGTCGTCACGCCGCTGCGCCGCACCGACCCGGCCGGAAACGGGCAGATGCTCTTGGTCAACCGCGGCTGGATCCCCCTCTCCGCCCGCGAAACCGCGGAATGGGCCGGCTTCGACGACACCGCCGTCTCCGTCGCCGGCGTGCTCAGGGTGCCGCCGGAGCCCGGCTGGTTCCAGCCCGACGACGACGTCGCCGGCAATCTCTGGTACGGCATCGACCTGCCGGCGATGGCGGCGGCCACCGGCATCGACCCGGTGCCGCCGATGATCCTCGATGCCTCCGCCGACACCTCCGGCACCGTTCTGCCGATCGGCGGCCAGACCCGAATCGACCTGCCCAACAATCACCTGCAATACGCCATCACCTGGTTCGCCTTCGCGGCGATCCTGGTCGTCGTCTATATCCTCCACCACCGCCGCCATAGAGCCTGATCGCGACACACCGGAACGATGTGTCGCGTGATTCAGTCTCTAGCCTATTGAAATAGATCAAGATTCACGTTTCAGATCGACTCGATCTGAAACGATCTTGATCTAGACACCGGAGCCCGGCCCCATGACCGCCTATCAGCAGCTCGAACGCCGATTCGCCCGCCTCGCCCATCTCGACGCCGCCCAGGGGCTGCTCGACTGGGACCAGCAGACCATGATGCCGGACGGCGCCGCCGAATCGCGGGCCGAGGTGCGGGCGACGCTGAACCTGATCGGCCACGAGCTGATCACCGACCGGCAACTCGCCGACTGGCTCGACGAGGCGGAGACCGACGGCACGCTCGACGACTGGCCCAGGGCCAATCTGGAGGCGATGCGGCGGCGCTGGCGGCACGCCAACGCGGTGCCGGCGGATCTGGTCGAGGCCAGCTCCCGGGCCATCTCGAAATGCGAGATGATTTGGCGGACGGCGCGCCGCGACAACGATTTCGCCGCCCTCAGGCCGTCGCTGCAGACGGTGCTCGATCTGCAGCGGCAGATCGCCGCCTGCAAGGCCGAGGCGCTCGGCGTCTCGCCCTACGACGCGTTGCTCGACAGTTTCGAGCCGGAGGGCCGTTCCGCGGCGATCGACGGGCTGTTCGACGAGCTGGCGGATTTCCTGCCGGAGACCGTCGCCGCGGTGCTGGAACGCCAGGCGCGGGGGCCGGATGTCGCCCGCCCGCAGGGGCCGTTCCCGGTGGAGCGCCAGCGGGAACTCGGCACCCGGCTGATGCAGGCGGTCGGCTTCGACTTCCAGCGCGGCCGTCTCGACGTCAGCCTGCATCCGTTCTGCGGCGGCGCCGACAACGACGTGCGCATCACCACCCGCTACGACGAGGCGGATTTCGTCAAGGCGCTGATGGGGGTGCTGCACGAGACCGGCCACGCGCTCTACGAGCAGGGCCGCCCGGCCGATTGGCTGCATCAGCCGGTCGGCGCGGCGCTCGGCATGAGCCTGCATGAGAGCCAGTCGCTGATCGTCGAGATGCAGGCCTGCCGCAGCCGCGAATTCCTCGACTTCGCGGCACCGCTGCTGCGCGAGACGTTCGGCGGCGACGGCCCGGCCTGGCAGGCGGACAATCTGCATCGCCTCTATACCACCGTCGAGCTCGGCTTCATCCGCGTCGACGCCGACGAGGTGACCTATCCGGCCCATGTCATCCTGCGCTATCGCCTGGAGCGGGCGATGATCGCCGGCGACCTGGCGCTGGCCGACCTGCCGGGCGCGTGGAACGACGGCATGGCGGAATTGCTGGGCGTGGTGCCACCGACCGACGCGCTGGGCTGCCTGCAGGACATCCATTGGCCCGGCGGTGCCTGGGGCTATTTCCCGACCTACACCATGGGGGCGATGACGGCGGCCCAGCTTTTCGAGGCGGCCGGCGCGGCGGAGCCGGACGTGCTGCCGGGCATCGCGCGCGGCGATTTCGAACCGATGGTCGGCTGGCTGCGCCGCAACGTGCACGGTCATGGCTCGCGCCTGTCGGCCGACGAGTTGCTGACCCAGGCGACCGGCCGCCCGCTCGACACGGCCGCGTTCAAGCGCCACCTGACGCGGCGCTATCTGGACGGGTGAGACCGGGGGCCATTCATTGCCGTCATTGCGAGGAGCGAAAGCGACGAAGCAATCGAGAGTCGCCCGGGCCGCCCTGGATTGCTTCGCCTACGGCTCGCAATGACGAGGTGGAAAGTGGTGCGGCCTGCGAAGTCACACCCACGTCGCCTCCGCCACCCTCGCGAAATTCTCGCCGAGCACGCCGCGGATCTCGCCCTCGTCGAGGCCGAGGGTGAGCAGGCCTTCCGTGATCTCGGGGAACTGCTCGGGTTCGGCGAAGCGTACCGTGGCGAAATCGTAGCCGGCTTCCGGCGGCCACCAATAGGCGGCGTCACCGCCATCAGGCACGTCCTCGCCGACCGCGCCGAAGGAATAGTCGAGGCCGATGCCGACATGGCCCGGCCCGACCCGCTGCAGCACATAGTCGAGATGGCGCAGGATGGCAGGCGTACCCGCCGCCGGATCGCCGAGGAACAGCCCGACGCCGTTGATGCCGATCACCCCGCCGCTGGCGGCGCAGGCGTCGATCTGGGCGTCACTGATGTTGCGGCCATGCTCCACCAGCGCGCGCGGATTGGCGTGCGAGAAGACCACCGGCTTGGTCGACACTTCCATGATCTCCAGGCTGGTCCTCTCGCCGGCGTGCGAGCAATCCATCAGGATGCCGACCCGGTTGATCTCCGCCACCACCTGCCGGCCATAGCCGGTCAGGCCGAGATCGAGATCGTGGCAGCCGCCGCCGACGGCGTTGTTGCGGTTGTAGACGAGATGCATCTGGCGAACGCCGAGTTCGCGGTAGAGGCCGACCATGGCGAGGTCACCGGCCAGGGGCAGGGAGCCCTCCAGATCGAAAGAGACGGCCAGCCGCCCGTCGCGCTTCGCCTGGCGCAATTCGGCGACGGTGCCGGCGAGGACGAAATCCACCGGCCGCGCGGCGAGGCTGGCACGGAAGCCGGCGATCACCCGAATCACATCGGCGACCGGGTTCATGTCCATGCCGACATTGATCGAAACGTAGTCCACGCCCGATGCCCGGTGCCGCAACAAATCGTCGAAATCGGCGTCGGGCTTGAGCGGCAGGCAGCTATGGGCGTCCCAGACCAGGGCGTCGGCATGCAGCGCTCGGGCCCGGGCGGCGGCGGTGGTAGCATCGGCGGGCATGGACTCTGCGACTCCCCTGGCAGGCAGCGGCACCGGCGGCCTTGCGCCGGCTAATGCCTAGTCGCTAGTTTACGCCGCCTTTCGCACGGAGCACGGATAACTTGCGCTATGTCAGCACCCGGGGCGGCGCCCCGGAACTCGGTTTCGACGACGTCCTGCTGACCGGGTTGGCCCGGGATGGCGGCCTGTACGTCCCCGCCCAATGGCCCCGGCTCGACGCCGGCGAACTGCGCTCGCTGCGCGGCCTCGACTATGAAGCCCTGGCGGTCCGGGTGATCGAGCCTTTCGTCGCCGGCGGCTCGGTGACGCCGGAGGCGCTGCGCTCGCTGGTCGCCGACAGCTATGCCGGGTTCGACCACGCGGCGCGGGCGCCCTTGGTCCAGCTCGACCAGCGGCTGTGGATGATGGAGCTGTTCCACGGGCCGACCCTGGCCTTCAAGGACTATGCGCTGCAGCTCCTCGGCCGGCTGTTCGACCATGTGCTCGGCCAGCGCGGCCAGCGGGCGACCATTGTCGCCGCCACCTCCGGCGACACCGGGTCGGCGGCGATCGAGGCCTGCCGGGATCGCGAGGCGGTCGACATCTTCGTGCTGCACCCCAAGGACCGGGTGTCGGAGGTGCAGCGCCGGCAGATGACCACGGTCGCCTCGGCCAACGTCCACAACATCGCCGTCGAGGGGTCGTTCGACGATTGCCAGGATTTGGTCAAGGCTATGTTCAACGATCAGGGCTTCCGCGACGCGCTCTCCCTGTCGGCGGTGAACTCGAT
>JABDIP010000580.1 GCA_013003675.1 Inquilinus sp. | reverse complement strand
AGGGAGGGGCCCGCGGCGAAGCCGTGGGAGGGTGAGGGGTTTGGCGAAAGCACTTCAGCAATACCCCTCACACCCGCTCCCCCCGCCGGAACGGCACCAGCAGGGCTTGCGGGTAGCGGGCGCGGCGGGCCATCACCACCATGGCGGTGATCGACAGCAAGTAGGGCAGCATCAAGAAGAACTGATAGGGAATGAAGGCGCCGGCGACCTGCTGCACTCGGACCTGCAGGGCGTCGAGGCCGGCGAACAGCAGCGCGCCGAGCAGCGCCTTGCCCGGCCGCCACGAGGCGAAGATCACCAGCGCCACGCAGATCCAGCCGCGCCCACTGATCATGCCGAAATAGAACGCATCGAAGGCCGACATGGTGATGAAGGCGCCGCCGACCGCCATCAAGGCGCTGCCGACCATGACGGCGCCGGTGCGCACCGCCAGCACGTCGATGCCCTGGGCCTCGACCGCGACCGGGTTCTCGCCGGCCATGCGCACCGCCAGCCCGACCGGCGTCCGGTAGAGCGCATACCAGACCACCGGCACGATTGCGAGCGCCAGATAGGTCATCGGCGTCTGGGTGAAGAACGCTTCGCCGAAGAACGGGATGTCGGACAGCAGCGGCACCGCCACCGGCTGGAACGGCACGATCTTCGGCGGCGTCGTCGCCGCCGGCAACAGCATGCGGAAGATGTAATAGCTGAGCGAGGACGCCACCAACGTGATGCCGATGCCGGTGACATGCTGGGACAGGCCCAGGTAGACGGTGAAGCCGCTGTGCAGCAGCCCGAACAGGGCGCCGATCAGGGCCGCGAACAACACCCCGGTCCACAGATCGCCGCCCTGATAGACCCACATCCAGCCGCACATGGCCCCCATGGTCATGATGCCCTCGATACCGAGGTTCAGCACCCCGGCCCGCTCGCAGATCAGCTCGCCCAGAGTGCCGAAGACCAGCGGGCTGACGATCCGCAGCGTCGCCGCCCAGAAGCCGGCCGTCAGGAAGATTTCCAGGACGTCCAGCATGTTATTGGGTTTTTCTGATGTGCAAACGGAAACAATGGTCGCCGAAAGTGTTCGCCGAGTAGCCGCCCCTTGCCCCGTCATTCCCGCGAAAGCGGGAATCTCGATGGGCGTGGCGCACAGGCGTCTCAATCCGCTCGACACAGCCCTGGCCGAACCGACCGCATTGGGGGCGTCTCGGGATTCCCGCCTTCGCGGGAATGACGGACAAGGGGTCGGGGCGTTGGGGCACAGACGAACGGAACTCCATCTCCACCATCCTCCTTACCGCCAGTGGATGCGATAGCGGGTGAGCATGACGCTGACCAGGATCGCCAGTACCGACAGGCCGACCAGCACGTCGGCGATGTAGGTCGGGATGTTCGCCGCCCGGCTCATGGCGTCGGCGCCGACATAGACCGCCGAGAGGAACAGCGCCGAGGCGATGACGCCGATCGGATGGAGTTGCGCCAGCATGGCGACGGCGATGCCGGTGTAGCCGAAGCCCGGCGACAGATCGAGGGTCAGGTAACCCTTCAGCCCGGCCACCTCGCTGACTCCGGCGAGGCCGGCGAGGCCGCCGCTGATCAGCGCCGTGCGGACCACGGTGCGTTCGACATTGATGCCGGAGAAGCGTGCCGCGCTCGGGTTGTGGCCGACGGCGCGGATCTGGTAGCCCCAGATCGTGAAGCGCATCAGCGCCCAGACCAGCACGGCGGCCACCACCGCGAAGATCAGCCCGGCATGCAGGCGGCCGCGCGCCAGCAACTTCGGGAATACGCCCTCATCGACGATCGGCGCCGCCTGGGGCCAGCCGAGCGCCATCGGATCCTTCCACGGCCCCTCGATCAGGTAGCTGACCATCAACAGGATGACGAAGTTCAGCAGCAGGGTGGTGACCACCTCGTCGACCTTGAGATGGGTCTTCAGCAGCACCGGCACGATCAGGATCGCACCGCCGGCCAGGGCGCCGACCAGCATCAGGAACGGCACCATCAGGATCGGCGGTAGCCCGATCAGCCCGGTGCCGAAGAAACTGGCCGCCAGCGCGCCGCAATAGAGCTGCCCCTCGGCGCCGATATTGTAGAACTTCGCCCGGAAGGCGACCGCCGCCGCCAGCCCGGTGAAGATCAGCGGGATCGACCGGGTCAGCGTCTCCTTCAGCGCGAAGGACGAGCCGAGCGCGCCCTTAAAAAGCAGCCCGTAGGCGTTCAGCACCGGTTCGCCCGCCCACAGGATCAACCCCGAGCCGATCAGCAGCGAGGCTGCGATGGCGGCGACCGGGGCCAACCCGGCCCGCCACAGCGAGACATGGGCGCGGGGCTCAATCTGCATGGGCCGGCTCCGCCCGTGCGCCGGAACCCACGGCCGCATGCCCGGCCATCATCAACCCGATCTGCTGGATCGTCACCTCGGCGCGGTCGAACGGGCCGGACAGGCGGCCGTGATAGAGCACCGCGACGCGGTCCGACAGGGCCAGCACTTCGTCCAGATCCTCGGAGATCAGCAGGATGCCGGCGCCGCCCCGGCGCGCCTCCAGCAACCGGGTCTGGACATAGGCGATGGCGCCTTCGTCCAGCCCGCGCACCGGCTGATTGGCCAGGATGAAGGTCGGCTCCGGCGACAGGGCGCGGGCCAGGATCAGCTTTTGCATGTTGCCACCGGACAGCAGCTTGGTCTGGGCCAGCGGCCCTTCGCAGCGGATGTCGTAGGCCTCGATCAGCCGCGCCGTCCGGTCCAGGCAGGCCGCCTTGTCGATGATCGCCCGGCCGCGCGAGGCCGGCGGATCGGACAGCGTCTCGCTGACCAGGTTCTCCCACACCGCCATGTCGCCGACGACGCCGGAGGCGTGCCGGTCCTCGGGAATCCGCCCGACCCCGCGACGTACCATGTCGCGCGGCGAGAACCGCGTCAGCGTCTCGCCGAACAGGGCGACGGAGCCGGCGTCGGGCCTGGACAGGCCGGACAGCAGACCGGCCAGCGCCCCCTGCCCGTTCCCCGCCACCCCGGCGATGCCGACGATCTCATGAGCGCGGATGGTGAGATCGACCCGGTCGAGCGCCGGCCCGTGACCGCCGAACACCGAGACGCCGGCCAGTTCCAGCACCGGCGCTCCGGCCGCCATGGGCTCCAGGCTCGGCCGGGTGACGGCCCGGCCGACCATCATCTCCGCCAGCATCGCCCGGTCGGCCTCGGCGGTGGCGACGGCGCCGACGATCCGGCCCCGCCGCAGCACCACGACCCGGTCGCTGATCTTCAGGATCTCGTGCAGCTTGTGGGAGATGAAGATGATCGACAGGCCCTTGGCGGTCAGCCGCTTCAGGGTCGCGAACAGATCGTCGGCCTCCTGCGGCGTCAGCACCGCGGTCGGCTCGTCGAGGATCAGGATACGGGCGTCGCGATAGAGCGCCTTCAGGATCTCGACCCGCTGCCGCTCGCCGACCGAAAGGTCGCCCACCGGTTTATCCGGCGCCACGGCGAGTCCGAAATCCCCGGCCAACCGGGCCAGCTTGGCGCGCGCCGCCGCCCTGTTCTGCCGCAACGCGCGCAGCGGTTCCGTCCCCAGGACGATGTTGTCCAGGACGGTCAGATTGCCGGCCAGGGTGAAATGCTGGTGCACCATGCCTATGCCGGCGGCCAGCGCCGCCATGGTCGAGCCCGGCGGCACTTCCGCGCCTTCCACCAGGACGCTGCCGGCATCGGCCGTGTAGTGGCCGAACAGGATGTTCATCAACGTCGTCTTGCCGGCGCCGTTCTCGCCCAGCAGCGCCAGGATCTCTCCCGCCTCGACGGACAGCGAGATGCGGTCATTGGCGACCAGATCGCCGAAGCGCTTGGTGATCTCGCGGAATTCGAGGATGGGCATGGTGTGCGGCGAATGCCGGCTCCGATGCTGCGAGGCGCGGACGAACGGATGGAAGCCCCCTCGCCCTCCCGCTTCGCGGGCCCCTCCCTCTCCCGCAAGGGGAGAGGGGCTTTGCGCGGTCCTTGGTAGACAAGGTGGCCGACAATCCGATGACCGCTTCCCAACTCTACCTGCTGACGCCGGCGGCGATCGAGCCGGCGGCTTTCGCGGCCGATCTCGCCGCCGCGCTCGACACCGGCGAGATCGCCAGCGTGCTGCTGCTGCCGGAGAGTGTCGGCGGCGATGCCGGCGCGCTGCGCCAGGCCGTCGACATCCTGCGCCCGGTCGCCCAGGAGCGCGACGTCGCCTTTCTGGTCGACGGCCATCCGGCGCTGGCCGCCGATACCGGCTGCGACGGCGTGCATACCTGCCCCGACGGCCCGTCCTACAAGGAGGCGCGCCTGGCCGTCGGCCCGCAGGCGATCGTCGGCTATTCCGCCCGGTTCAGCCGCCACACGGCGATGATCGCCGCCGAACAGGGCGCCGACTACGTCGCCTTCGGCCGCCGCCACCCGTCGCCGGCGGAGGTCGCCGAAACCCTCGACCTGGTCGGCTGGTGGGCGGCGCTGATGGAGGTGCCCTGCGCCGCCCTCGGCGACATCAGGCCGGAGACCTGCGCGCCCCTGGTCGCCGCCGGTGCCGACTTCCTCGCCGTCGACGCCGCCATCTGGCAACACCCGCGCGGCCCCGCCGCCGGGGTCGACGCCATGATGTCGGCCATCGAAGCCGCCGCCCGGCGCTAGGCGCGACTTTTTAAAGGAAACCCTTGAAAAACTCCGAGGGTGTCGCGGAGACCTCCCTCAACCGGCCGCCGCCGTTTTCAGTGCCACGTCGAGTGGGGCCATATGCGGC
>JABDIP010000577.1 GCA_013003675.1 Inquilinus sp. | reverse complement strand
GGGGAACGGGATCCGGAGATCTATGGTGCGGTGGCGCGCCGGTTCCCGCGCCAGATCGTCGGCATCCTGATCCGCGATGTCGGCGGCGAAGCGGGTTTCGATGCCCGGTTGGCGGCCGCTTTCGCTGGGGTTCCGGCCGATCGCTGGTTGGCCTTTCGCGATCCGGCGGAGATCGGCTGGCTGCCGCTTCGTCGCTAGTCGGCGACGGTCAGAGCATGCGGTGCCGCCCGCGACCCTTCTCGAAATGGTGGGCGTGCACGCCGACCAGCATGTCGACGTCGGAACCATTACGGGCCAGCGGGAAATAGATGCGGGAATAGCCGCTATGCTCGCGGCCGGGCAGCGAGACGGTGAATTGGCCGAAACCGGGCTGGCGTCGTTCGGTGATTTCCGTCATATGCGCCACAATCTCGCATCCATAGCCCGAAGGGTGGCTGTCGTCGACAAGGCGACCGGTCGGATCGCTCCCCAGGGCCTCGGCACAGGTCGTTCCGACCAGCCGATAGCGGAACGCCAGGCTGTCGCCGTCCCTCTCGACATCGACGAAACTGAGCGCGGCGAGCAGATGCGGAATGTCGGTCGGATCGATGTGCTGGCGTCCGGGCAGTCCGTTCTTCGGCGCCCGCGCCACCAGATAGTCGTGCAGATGGCGGAACCGGGGATGGCTGTCGACGAAATCCGGGGTCCCGGCCGGCCAAGGCGGGTCGATGACCGCCACGGTCAACGTGGCGGATGGCGGCAAGCTTCTGGCGGCGAGCGCCATAATGTCCGGCGCGGTAATGCGATTCATGCGAGATTTACCGAAAGACCCTAAATGAAGTCCGGGAATCGTATGTCCCGTGCCCTAATGACGGGTTAACGGCCTGGGCGGTGCGACTTTTCGTCTGTATGGATCGATAGTTCTGCCATCGAAGTGTCAGCCATGCTTGTCGGCAGCCAACGCAAGCCATTCGGCTTCCGTCAGCGTCGTGACGCCCAATTCCGCTGCCTTCCGGGCCTTCGATCCGGCATCGGCGCCGACCACCAGGTAGTCGGTCTTCTTCGAAACCGATCCGGCGACCTTGGCGCCCAACGATTCCGCCTGCGCCTTCGCCTCGGACCGGGATATCGACTCCAGTGTGCCGGTGAACACCACCGTCTTGCCGGCGATCGGAGAATCGGTCGCCGCGGCCTCCAGGGCCTCCACCGTGAGCGCGGCCTCCAGTTCCTCGGTCACCTTGCGATTATGCTCCTCACCAAAGAAGGCGGCGATGTCGTCGGCGACGCTCATGCCGATGCCCTCGACGTTGCACAGATCGGCATAGGCCTCGCCGACCTCCTGCGCCTTGCGGGCCTCCGGATTGGCCTCTCGTTCTTTCGCCGCGTCGCCCATGGCTTGGTGCCAAGCCGCCAGGGAGCCGTAGGTGCGTGCCAGCAGACGGGCGGTGGATTGGCCGACCTGGCGGATGCCGAGCGCATAGATGAACCGGTCCAGCGGAATACGCCGCCGTTCCTCGATGGCGTTGAGCAGGTTGTCCACCGACTGCTCGCCCCAGCCTTCGCGCCCCTTCAGCGCGGCGGCGTGGTCGCGCAACCGGAAGATATCCACGGGCCCGACAATCAGACCCTCCGTCCAGAAGTCCTCGACATGTTTTCCGCCCAGTCCCTCGATGTCGAAGGCGTCGCGGCTGACGAAATGGAACAGCCGGCGCAGTTGCTGATGCGGGCAGGCGAGTTCGCCGCTACAGCGGGCGACGACGCCGCCATCCTCCTGGATCACCGGCGTTCGCAGCGGACAGGGGCAAGTCTCGGGAAACGCGAAGGGCTTGCTGCCCTTGGGCCGCTTGCCCTCGACCACCGAAACCACCTGGGGGATGACGTCGCCGGCCCTTTGGATGATTACATGATCGCCTTCGCGGACGTCCTTGCGTTCGATCTCGTCCTTGTTGTGCAGGGTCGCGCGGGAAACGACGACGCCGCCGACGGTGATCGGCTCCAGGTTTGCCACCGGGGTCAGGGCGCCGGTGCGGCCGACCTGGATGGTGATCTTGCGCAGGATCGTCTCCGCCTGCTCGGCCGGAAACTTGTGGGCGATCGCCCAGCGCGGCGCCCGGCTGACGAAGCCGAGCCGCGCCTGCCAGTCCAGCCGGTCGACCTTGTAGACGATGCCGTCGATGTCGTGCGGCAGCTCCGCCCGCTGGCCCATCAGCCGGTCGTGGAAGGCAAGAATCTCCTCGATGCCGTGGCACAGGGCGGCCGGCTCGTTCACCTCGAAACCCCAGTCTTTCAGGGTCTGACGGGCCTGCCATTGGGTCTCGCCGAGCGGCTCGGTTGTGTCGCCCCAGGCATAGGCGAGGAATCGCAGCGGCCGGTCGGCGGTGATGGCGGCATCCTTCTGGCGCAGCGACCCCGCCGCGGCGTTGCGCGGGTTCATGAAGGTCTTCTTGTCCTCCGCCGCCAGGCGCTTGTTCAGGGCGCTGAAATCGGTGTTCCGCATGAAGACCTCGCCGCGCACCTCGATCAGGTCGGGGGCGCTGCCCGAGAGGCGTTCGGGAAGGTTGCGGATGGTGCGGACATTGGCGGTCACGTCTTCGCCGACGGTGCCGTCGCCACGGGTCGCGCCGGTTGCCAGCCGGCCTTTTTCATAGAGCAGCGACATCGACAACCCGTCGATCTTCGCCTCGGCGACGATGTCGACCGGCTCCGCCCCGTCGAGCCTCAGGAAGCGCCTGATGCCGGACAGGAAATCGGCGACGTCTTCGTCGCTGAAGGCATTCGACAGCGACAGCATCGGCACCCGGTGGGTGACCTTGGCGAAGCCGGCGGCCGGTTCCGCACC
>JABDIP010000572.1 GCA_013003675.1 Inquilinus sp. | reverse complement strand
CACAGGACCTGTCGCTACGGCACCGTTTGCTGAGACAGGCCGAACAACTCGAGCAGGCGTCTCAAGACGATTCTCAGGTTGAGACAGGAAACTCTAATGGAACGCTAAGAAAGATCTCGCCGACCGGACCGTCGCTGTAGAACTTCCGACAGGGGTGAGCGCCCGACGACCTTCCTGAACCCGCTCGAAGCGCGTTCTCGAGGAGGCCGCTACCGCTGCTCGACCGGCATGCTGCGCTGCCGGCCCGCGAGGGCGGGGTGGGCCCGCTTGCACGATTGCGGCGGCAGGCCGCGCAGCACCAGTTCGGCGTCGCTCACCACCATCCGGCCGATCTCGTAGAAAGCCTCGCGCAGACCGCCGGTTCGGTGGGCCGACAACAACAACCCGTCGATCCCGCGAACCGGATCGTCCGCCGCCACCGGTTCGACCGGGAAGACATCGGTCGCCGCCCGGAAGCGGCCGGCGCCGACGGCATCGAGAAAGGCCGGGAAATCGACGATTGCGGCGCGGCTCATCAGCAGGAAGACGCTGCCGGGGCGGATCAGGTCGAATTCCCGCCGACCGAGGAACCCGGCATTGTCGCTGGTCACCGTCGCCATGACGACGATGACCCGGCAACTCGAAAGCACCTCGTCGAGGCTGGCGGGCTCGGCGTCATGGGCCCGGATGGTCCGGTCGGACAGCCACGGGTCGTAGACCTTCACCGGACAGCGGAACGGCGCCAGCAACGGTCGGAAGGCACGCCCCAGATCGCCGAACCCGATCAGCCCGACGGTACTGCCGGAGAACAGGAAAGACTCCGAATTACCGGCCAATTCGTACCCCTCGCGCCCGGCCCTGAAGTCCCGATCGGCGCGGGTGATGCCGCGGGCAAGGTCGATCGCCATGCCCAGCGCCGCTTCCGCCACCGGCTGGGCGAAGGCCGGGCCGACGCTGAGCACCTCGATGCCCCGCGCGGCGCAGCAGGCGTAATCCACATTGGGCCGGAAATTGCCTTCGACGTTGAATACCGCCCGCAGTTTGCCGGCGCGTTCCAGCCGCTCCGCCGGCAGATCGGTCTGGCCGATCAGAATGCTGGCCTGCGGCAGGTACTCGTCGACCATGGCGTCGGGCATCCGGTTCGACTCGTGGACGACCAGTTCCCCCAACTTCCGCAGGCGCGCGGTGGTGTCGTCGTCGCAAATCAGCGACAGGGTCCGTGGCAGTGGGTCGATCAGGATCATGGGCTCGTCGGGCGTGGTGGCCGGAGCCTCCCCGCGGCTCCGCGCCGAGGACGGTAATCCGGCAATGCCCTTAGCGTCCAGCCCGGCGTAGACGCAAAACGGCCCACACCGTTTCGGTGCGGGCCGATTTCGAACCAGCGCATAGTCCACTCACGTAGAATCGGAAAAAATGCGCCTAGCCGGCGGAGGCCTTCGCGCCCACCGCGCCAACGGCGATGTGTTTCTCGACATAGTCGACGACCTGCGCAACCGAGGCATCGATCTCCTGTTCGGCGGTATCGACGATCAACTCGGGCGCGGCCGGCGACTCGTAGGGCGCCGAGATTCCGGTGAAGTCCTGGATCTCGCCGCTCCGGGCCCGACGATAGAGGCCCTTCGGATCGCGGTCCTCGCAGGTCGCCAGGTCGGCGGCGATGTAGACCTCGTGGAAGGACTCGCCCGCCGCCGTTCTGGCCCGCTCCCGGTCCGACCGGTAGGGGGAGATGAAGGCGGTGATGACGACAAAGCCGGCATCGGCGAACAGCGCCGCCGCTTCGCCGATCCGGCGGATATTCTCGGCCCGATCCTCGGGGCTGAAGCTGAGATCGGTGTTCAGCCCCTTGCGGACGTTGTCGCCGTCCAGCACGTAGACATGATAGCCCTTGTTGAAGAGCTGCTTTTCCACCTGCATCGCCAGGGTCGACTTGCCCGACCCCGACAGGCCGGTAAACCACATGACGGCGCCGTGGTGGCCGTTGCGCCAGGCCCGCGCCGCCGGCGTCAGCAGATGGTCGACCGCGGTCAGGTTGCTCGATCGAACCTGATAGAGCGAGCGCTGGTCGGCATAGCCGCGCATGCTGATGACGCCACCGGCGACGGTGTCGTACCCATCGACCAGCACGACCCGGCCGGTCGCCGCGCTGCTGCGGAATTCGTCGAGCGCCAGCATCTCGCGGCTGCGCAACACGACTTCGGCGACGTCGTTGCGATTGACCTCGTCGCCGGCCCGGCCGGACAGGTCCTGGGTGTCGATCACCCGTTCGATCGACTGCACGGTGACCGTGGACTCGTCGGTCGCCAGCTTCATCTTGAAGGATTGGCCGACGGTCAACGGCTTGGTCCCGATCCAGAACAGATTGGCACGGAACACATTGCTGAGCATCGGCGCCGAATCCTCGTGGCTGCCGACATCGCCACGTTCGACGAAGACCTGCTCGTCGAGGGTGATGCCGGCGACCTCGCCCGCATGGGCCTCGACCGCGCCCGGTGCATTCCACCGCTCGATGCTCTTCACCGTCGCCGCCTGGCCGCCGGGCGAGAACAGCAGCCGGTCGCCGGCCCTCAGGATGCCGCTTTCGACCCGCCCGACCAGGATTCGGCGCTGGTCGAACTTGTAGACGTCCTGGAGCGGGAAGCGCAGCGGCCGCTCGATCGGCGCCGCCGGGGTGACGAAGCGGTCGAGGGCGTCGATCAGCGTCGGCCCGTCATACCAGTCGAGGTTTGCCGACCGCTCGGCGAGATTGTCGCCCTCGCGGGCAGAGATCGGCACGACGAAGCTGGGCGTCAGGCCGATATCCTCGAGATAGCTGCTGATCTCGGCGCCGACCTCGGCGAAGCGTTCCGAGCTGAAGCCGACCAGGTCCATCTTGTTGATCACCACGGCGATCTGCCGCTGGCCGAGCAAATGCAGGATATAGCTGTGCCGGCGGGTCTGCTCGCGCACGCCCTCCTCGGCATCGACGACGAGCACGGCCGCGTCGGCGCTGGCCGCGCCGCTGACGGTGTTCTTGAGAAACTCCCGGTGGCCCGGCGCGTCGATTATCACGTAGTCGCGCAGATCGGTCTTGAACCAGATCTGCGTGCTGTCGATGGTCACCGCCTGATCGCGCTCGGCCTGCAGGGCATCGAGGACGAAGGACCATTCCAACGGCATGCCGCGCCGTTCGCTGACGCGGCGCAGCTCCTCGACCTTGCCGTCGGGAAGGCTGCCGGTCTCATGCAGCAACCGGCCGATGAGGGTGGATTTGCCATGGTCGACATGGCCGACGATGACGATCCGCATCGGCGCGCCGTAAGCCGGCCTGCGCATTTCAGCCGGCTTGCGCATTTCCACCGGCTTGCGCTTTGCGGCCGGCTTGCGCTTTGAAGCAGTCATGATCGATGGCTCCTACATGTAGCCGCTGCTGCGGAGACGCTCGAAGGCGTCTTCCGACTCGTGGTCGAAGGTCCGGCCGGCCCGCTCCGGCGCCCGCGTCACTTCCAACTCCTCGATGATCTTCTCGATGGTGTCGGCGTCGCTCTCGATCGGCACGGTGATGTTCTTTTCGCCGAGCGACCGGTAGCGCTTTCCGTCCCGGGCGAAATAGAGCGGCACCACGGGGATCTCCTCGCGCTGGGTGTAGCGCCAGATGTCGAGTTCCGTCCAATGCAGCAAGGGATGGATGCGGACATGGGTGTCGTCGGCGAATTCCGTCTTGTACTGGTCCCAGAATTCCGGCGGCTGATCGCGGAAATCCCAGGCGCCGTCAGCGCCCCGTGGGCTGAAGACGCGCTCCTTGGCGCGGGTGCTTTGCTCGTCGCGGCGGATGCCCAGGAAGATGCCACGGAAGCGCTCGCGTTCGATCAGCGCGCGCAGCCCCATGGTCTTGCGAGCCGCGGCGCGGGCCCCCGGCGGCAGGGACGGATCCATCTCGGATTCGGGCGGGCAGTCCTCGACCACCAGGTTGAGGTCCCAATCCTTGACGATCCGATCGCGGAATTCATACACCTCCGGCAGTTCCATCGCCGTATCGAGTTGGATGACCGGGAACGGCACGCGCCCGAAAAAGGCTTTCCGTGCCATCCACAGCACGGCGTTGCTGTCCTTGCCGATCGACCACAGCATGCCGAGCGGCTTTACCCGGTTGAAAGCCTCGCGCAGGATATAGATCGTGCGGGCTTCGAGATCGTCCAGATGACTGAGCATGCGCGACGGATAGTGCATAATTTGCCTCATGTCCATGCGAAGGAGGGACGCGTCCGGGGTTGGGTCTTCCTGACCGTCGTCATGTAGCCGAAGGTCCCGGACGCTAGGGCAGTGAACCGCCGAGCGCTGTTCTGGCGGCGGCGTCGAACGCCCAAGCCGGAACCGCTACGCCGACCGCGCGATCCGGGCCCTTCTGGACTGCGACGTCGATTGCCAGAAGATCGGCCAGACCGCCCGGCCGCATCAGCAGGATCGGTGAGCCGGCGTCGCCCTGGGTGGCATCGCAACCGTGCAACAGCATGCCGCTGGCGTCGCCGACGCCATCGAGTTCGCAGCCGACATGGGCGGAGAGATGGTCGGCGCTATCCTGGCTGTATCCCGCACGGACCAGGGTTCCACGGCCGTCCTTCAAGGTTTCCGCCAACGCGCCCTGGCCCATCACCCGCCAGCGGATCGGCCGAACCGGCAGCCGGACCTCAAGGGCAAGGATCGCCCAGTTACGGGTCGGCTGGTCGACCGCGAGGTCGAGATAGCGGGCCTCCTCGCTCGCCAACACGATGTCCGCCGCAGTGGACCGGCCGGCAAACGAACCGGCATCGAATCCGGCGACAAATTCGAGATCCTCCGCCGGGTACCAGGACAGGCTGTCGTGGTCGTAGAGGCAATGCGCGGCGGTCAGTACGTGGCGCGGGCCGATGAGCACACCGGTGCAG
>JABDIP010000490.1 GCA_013003675.1 Inquilinus sp. | reverse complement strand
CGACCGATTTCACGACCGATGACGAAAAGAACATCTCGATGTCGAGACGGCCGCCCGACATGGTCTCGACGTCGTCGACGAATTGCTGCGCCAGCTTGCCGGACACGGTCTCCGGCGCGTAGTGGGTCTGGATGCGCAAGGTGTAGTCGGCGGCGCCAACAGCGGGGGCCCATTTGCGTGCACGAATGGTCATTCTGGTCTTCCTCCCTAGACGATTGCTCTTCGACGCATGGCCCTTCTTCGGGCACCTCGGCGTCGTTGCTAAACGTTTCAATACGCCGATTGTGGCCCGTGTTACCCGGTGCGTCCAGCGCCGCAAGGTTCTATCGCGGCCGGATTGCCCCGGATCGCCGCTCAATCGGCATCCGCCGTGGTCTTGCCGGTCCCCTCGACGATGCCGAAATGGCGAGTACCGGCGCCCTTCTGGTTCTCATAGATGGAGCCGCCCTTCTCCGGTCCGGGCTTGGGGAGGCGAACAGGCACATTGGCCATGCGCGGGCAGATCGTCGGTTCACCGCACAAGAGCTTGGAATCATAGCTCTCCAGATCGCCGAACTGGCTGAGCGAGCCCTGGATCGGCCAGGCATCGGCGGCGGTGATCTCGTACAGCAGTAGGGCGCGGTCACGCGCTGATCGATTGAGGTCGGAGCCGTGCACCAGGCGCACATGGTGCAGCGAGATCGACCCCGCCGGCCCGGTCAGGGCGACAGCGTCGGCAAGATCCAGACCGCTGGCCGCCGGGTCGACGGCACCGCAGAAACGGCCGTCGGCGTGGTGGTCGAGGATCGGACCGCGATGGCTGCCGGGCAGCACCAGCAGCGGCCCGTTCTCCGGCCCGACATCGTCGAGCATGACCCCAACCGCCAGAATGTCGTCATTGCTGTGCGGGTAGAAGGCCCAATCCTGATGCCACTCAACCGCGGCGCCATATCCGGCCGATTTCAGGTTCAGCTTGCTGGTGTGGAGCCGGAGCGACGGGCCGACCAGATCCCGAACCGGCCCCAGGATCGCATCGCTACGCATCAGCGCGTCGAAGGCGGGATCGACCCGGTGCGGCAGTTTGATGCGCCGGACCCGTGGCGCGTCGGGCCGGTGGCTGTCCTCCAGATCGTAGACGTCGTCGCTTGCCGCCAGCCCTTGCGCCCCCGCAACCAGCCGCGCCAGCGCGTCGCGGACCGGCGCAAGCTGCCCGGCGGTGAGATGGCCCTCCAGGACCAGATAGCCGTTCTCGCGATAGAATGCGATCTGCTGTTGGCTGAGCATGCGAGAAGTCTCCCTTGCCCCGGCCATCCCGCCGGTCCCTCACCCAGCCTAGCGGAAAATGCCACGCGTGCCGGCAACGATCGATGGCATGCTGCGCGCGTCCAGTCGGTGGTGCTTCAGGCGCACTCCGCCGCATCCGCCGACCAGCGGTTGGCCGGCGGCAGCGAGGACGTCCGCGCGAGTGTGTCGCGGGTTTCGACCCACGCTCGCGCCCAACGGGCCGCATCGTGCAACTCGCTGTCCGGGTCGGAACGGCTGCGGACGACACAACCGGGCAGCCATTCGCGGCCCGAAGCCTGGCCGGTCGGGTGATACCTGAGATCGAAACTCCAGCGCACGGTGTCGCTGGTGTTGGGCAGCGAGGAATGGCAGGTGCGGCGGTGCAGGAACAGCACGTCGCCGGCGGCCATCGGCAGCGGCAACGCCTGCGCCTCGTCGATCAGCCGCGACGCGATGCTCAACTCACCGACCTTGTCCGGGCAATGGGTCAACAGGCCGCCGCGATGGCTGCCCGGTATGACCGCGAGGCAACCCTGCTCGACAGTCGCGTCGGTCAGCGGGAACCATACGGTCAGCAGGTCGGTCGCGTCGGCGTCGGCGGTGACCACCCCATTGTCCTGGTGCCACGGCGTGCGGCCGACCAACCCGGTCCCGGTGGGCACGCCCAACGAGTCGTCCAGATGGCCGGACGACCGGAAGCTCAGCGCATCCTGCGGCGGCTTGATACGGACATGCTGGACCGGGTTGGACGTGATCTCCGGGCCGATCGCGCTTTCCACCGCATCGAGCAGGCCGGGATGGCTGATCAGCGCGAAGATCGCCGGCGACAGGCACATCGGCGTATCCGGCGGCAGCCCGGCGCGCGGCGGCACCGCGAAGTCGAAATACTGATGGTAGATCTTGCCGGTCTCGCGGTGCAGTCGAATCACCCGCTCGGCGAAGTCGAGGTCGCGCCAGGTCGAGGGGATCTCGCCGACGGCCCGCAGATCCTCCAAAAGCCCGTCGAGCACCGCCTCGTAGTCGCGGAACACCGCCGCGAATTCACGCGCCGGATCGAACAGGCCCGGCACAACCAGATAGCCCTGGTCCTCGAATTCTGAGAGCTGGTACGGCGTAAGTTGTGCCATGGCTGTATCCCGCGACTATCGGCTCACCACTATGCGTCATTCCCGCACCGCCTTTAGGCAAACAAATCCTTGAACCGGCCGATCGAGGCGCGGAATCCGTCCTCGAAGCTGCCGCCCTCCGGCCGATAGACGCTTTCGAACGAGATCGCGCCGTCATAACCGTCGGCCCGGAGGGCATCCGCCATCGGCTGGAACAGATCCGCCAACTGGCCTTCGCCCATCCGACGCACCTCCAGCGTCGCCCGCGGCGTGTCGACCTTCACATCCTTGATGTGGACATGGCCGAGGTAGCCGCCGCGAACCTCTTCGTAGCCATCCGGATAGGCCAGTTCATGGCACCAGCAATTGTTGGCCGGGTCCCACAGCACCTTGAGGGTGTCCTTGGCGTCCAATTCGTCGATCAGCCGGCGCGCCGTGTAGTTGGAGTTCACCATCGTGCCGTTACCGGTCTCGACGACCAGTGTCAGGCCCTCGGATTTCGCCAGCTCGACCGCCGGGGCGATGAGCGGCGGCAGCGAGTCCCAGGCACCCTTGGCGACGTTCCAGACCTCGGCCCCGTTCCGGCCCCAGAGGATTTGCTCCTTCTTCGAGGTCATTATCCGCACCAGCGGCGATCCGACCTCATGGGCCATGGCGATGACCCGCTTCAGAGCATCCATATGCCTGGTATGCAGCGCGTCGCCAGGCCGGTTGGCGGTGGTCAGGCCAGCGAAGATGTGGCGCGACAGGCAGGAAACGGGGGCGTCGTGCCAGTCCAGCAGTGACTTGATGGCGGCGATCTCTTCCTTCGTGTGGTCGCCGACCTCCTTGTCGCCGACGAATTGCAGCTCGGCATAGTGGAGGCCGAATTCGTCCATCACCGTCAGCGCGTGCTCGAAATCGCGGCTGATGCCGTCGGTGATGACTCCGAGTTTCATCCTGGGCCTCCCCGTCCCTATGATCGTCGCCTATCGCGACACGGCGGCGCCAGCGAAGCATGCCGGCGGAAAGAATCAAAGGGAGGTCTCATGAAAACGGTCGGTGTCATCGGTCTCGGCGATATGGGCTTCGCCATGGCGAAGAACCTGATCAAGGGCGGCTTCGTCGCCTGCGGCTACGACCCGCGGGCGGAGCGCCGGGAGCTCTTGGACGGCGCCGGCGGCACCGGGCTGGCCTCGGCCCGGGCGGTCGGCGAACGGGCCACGGCGGTCTTCGTCATGGTGCTGAACGGCGATCAGGCCAAGGCGGCGATCCTGGCCGAAGATGGGGTGGCGGCCGGCATGGCGCGGGGCGGCACGGTGATCGTTTCCGCCACGATCAAGCCGGCCGAAGTGCGGGAGATCGCCGCCGCGCTCGCCCAGCGCGGCCTTTCGGTCATCGACACCCCGGTCAGCGGCGGCCGCGCCGGGGCTGAGGCCGGCACGCTGACCATGATGGCGGCCGCGCCGGTGGCGGTGCTGGAGGCGCAGATGGACGTGCTCAAAGCCGTGGGCGAGAACATCCACCATGTCGGCGAGGAGATCGGCATGGGCCAGACCGTCAAAGGCGCTCTGCAGGCGGTGATGGGCGCCACGATGGCCAGCATTTACGAGGCCATGGTGCTCGGCGCCAAGGCCGGCATCCCGCCCGATACCCTGGTCCGCGTCTTCACCACCAGAAGCGCCGGCTCCAGGCGGATGCAGGGCAACATGGAGGCGGTCGCCGC
>JABDIP010000486.1 GCA_013003675.1 Inquilinus sp. | reverse complement strand
GAGGCGATCACCACCATCGCCAGCGACATCATGATGGTCTGGTTCACGCCGGCCATGATGTTCGGCAGCGCCAGCGGGATCTCGACATTGACCAGCTTCTGGCGCGGCGTCATGCCGAACGCGTTGGCCGCCTCCAGCACGTCCCTGTCGACCAGCCGGATGCCGAGGTCGGTCAGCCGGACCACCGGCACGATCGCGTAGAGGATGATGGCGATGCCGTACAGCTTCGACTCCGTCACGCTGAACAGGAAGATCAGCGGGATCAGGTAGACGAAGGAGGGCAGGGTCTGGAGCATGTCCAGGATCGGGATCATGATCCGCTGCAGCGAATTGTTCTTCGACATGGCGATGCCCAGCGGCACGCCGAACAGCACGCACAGCGCGGTGCACACGAAGATGATCGACAGCGTCTGGATGGCGTAGTCGTAATGGTCGATGAAGGCCAGGAACAGAAAGCAGGAGGCGACGAAGGCGGTGATCCGCACCGATTTCGAGACCTGGTGCGTCAGCAGCAGGAGGGCCGGGATCACCACCCACCACGGTATCATCGTGAAGACCAGGAGCGCCCCGTCCAGGGCCCAGCTCAGCGGCTGGGTCAGCGGGTCGAGCCCGACCTTCAGCGTGTCCTTCACGTCCAGGAAGAACCGCTCCACGCCGGAGGTCATGTCGCGGGTCCGCGGGAAGGCGGCGCAGGATTCATGCAGCTCGTCGAGCGACGGGAACGGGATCTCCCACCAGGGCCGGACCGGCGCGTCGCCGCCCTGGGTCTGCGCCAGCAGCTGCGCCATGGTCATGGGACCGCCGGCGCCGGCCGCGTCGGCGTCGCACCAGGCGCGCAGGCCCAGCCCGTCGAAGAGCCAGTCGAAGGTCCCCATCTCGCCCCTCCGGACTATGTGGTGTGAATAGGGCGGCCCGGCCGGTCGGCCGGGCCGCCGGCGTCAGGTCAGTCGAGCAGCGCGCCCAACCGCTCCCGCGCCGAGTCGTCGAGCCATGCGCCCCAGACATCCTTGTGGGTGGTCAGGAAGTAAACCGCCGCCTCTTCCGGCGAGGCGCCGTTGGCTTCCTGCCAGGCCAGGACCTGGCCCATGGTCTCGTTCGAGAAGCTGACATTCGACATCAACTCGAAGACTTCCTGCTCGCGGTCGTACAGCGTCTTGGTGACGCCGGTGATCACCCGCGCCGTCGGATAGGCGGAGCGGCCCGGCGTCGCGCATTCCGGACGCGTGTTGCAATCGTGGGTCGCGGCCTCGAACGGGCCGACATCGACCATCACCATGGGGTATTTGCCGAGCACGGAGGTCGGGCCCCAGTAATAGCCGAACCACGGCTCCTCGTTCTCGACGGCCGATGCGATCGAGGTCGCCAGCGTCTCGCCGGAGCCGTGGTCGAACACCTCCATGCCGCTGCCCTCGAAACCATAGGCCTTGACGAGGGTGTCGTTGGTGATCCGGCAGGCCCAGCCTTCCGGGCAGTTGTGGAACCGGCCGCCGACCAGATCCGGGTTGGCGAGCACGCCGTCGATAGTCGCCAGTTCGGGGTGCTTATCGACCAGGTATTGCGGGATCCACCAGCCCTCTACGCCGCCCGGCGTCAGGACCTCCCCAGCGGTCACCACCTTTCCCTCGGCCTCGAGCCGTTGATAGACCGGCGACGAGTTGACCCAGACCTCGGTGACGATGTCGGGCTGGCCGGTTTCCGCCACCGAGGTCATCGCCGGCACGGTCGAGGACGGCACGGCGGCGACGGTGCAGCCATAGCCCTGCTCCATGATGAATTTCGACACCGCCGTCACGATCGCGGCCGATGCCCAGTTCATCTCGGTGATGGTGACCTCGCCGCAATCGGCCTGGGCGGCCGGCGCATGGGCCAGCGCCGCGACGATGGCTCCCGCGGCGGCAAAGATACGGACCTTCATGTTCAACCTCTCCTGTGTGGCGTCGAATGGACCGACGCCGTTCCGATCGCGATGCCGGGAACCTGGGTCCCCGGGCGAGTGTCGACGGTGAGCGCGCGACCGTTCCGCTCACCGGATATGACGAGGACAGCGTGGTGCTGCAGAGGTCATCGCCGACAGTGGTCGTCGGGCCGTGTCTTGGTCGTTGCGGCGGCCCTGTCTCGCGTTCCGCGAGCCCTCTCCCGCGGGTATCTTGCCAGCCGCGACCGGTTGAGCAAAGCATGTTCGGCGCCGGCGCCGGCGCTGAACATGCTAAGACTCCCCTGGTCGTAAGCGCCGCCAGGGAGAGATCGGACCTCATGAGCAAGCCCAAAGTGATCGTCACCCGGCGCTGGCCGCAGGAGGCCGAAGCCCGGCTTCGGGCGTTGTTCGACGTGACCCTGAACGTCGACGACAGGCCCCTGGACCGGGCCGCCCTGCAGCGGGCGTTCAGGGATCATGACGCGGTCTTCCCCACCGTGACCGACCGGATCGACGCCGAGGCGATGTCGGCCGAGCCGCTGCGCGCCAGGCTGATCGGCAATTTCGGCGTCGGGTTCAACAACATCGACGTGGCCGCGGCCAAGGCGCGCGGCCTGGTCGTCACCAACACGCCCGAGGTGCTGACCGATGCCACGGCCGATCTGGCCATGACCCTGCTGTTGATGACCGCGCGCCGCGCCGGCGAGGGTGAGCGGCATGTACGGAACAAGGAATGGAGCGGCTGGCGGCCGACCCACATGATGGGCACCCAGGTCACCGGCAAGACCCTCGGCCTGATCGGGTTGGGGCGCATCGGCCGGGCGATGGCGAAGCGGGCATCGCACGGCTTCGACATGCGGGTGATCTTCTTCGATCCCTTTCCGCCGCCTGCCGAAGCTTTGCAGGACCTGGGGGCCGAGCGCCGCGAGTCGATCGAGTCGGTGCTGGCCGAGGCCGATTTCGTGTCACTGCACTGCCCGGCGACGCCGGAGAATTTCAACCTGATGAACGCGGCCCGCTTCGCCGCCATGAAGGACGACGCCATCCTGGTCAACACCGCGCGCGGCGACGTGGTCGACGAGGCCGCCCTGGTCAGGGCCCTGGCCGACGGGCGGATCGCCGGTGCCGGGCTCGACGTCTTCGCCAGGGAACCGGCGGTGACGCCGGAACTGCTGGCGATGGAGAACGTGGTCCTGCTGCCGCATCTGGGCAGCGCCACCCGCGAGACCCGCACCGCCATGGGCCTGCGCGTCATCGAGAACGCCGAAGCCTTCTTCGCCGGGAAGGAACCGCGCGACCGGGTCGCCTGACGCGCCGTCGCCGATGGGCGCGCGGAGCGTTTCTTCAATCGCGTTTGGGGGGACGTGGGCGGGCGTGGGGCGCCGGGCCGAGAAGGCCCAACGCGACGGAAAGACCGGGACAGTATATCTATCGGTCTTCCAACTCGTCGTCGAGATCGTGGGACATTGGAAATTGGATGTACTGTCCGAATATTCGGCGCAGCCAGACTATAGACTCATCCGACGAAAGGCGGGTAGATTGTCGTTCCGTCAATAAACGTACTGGCCGGGCAATTCCATTTGACCAACTCATTGAGGGATCGGGATGACTAATTCACTATCCTTCGTCGTCATCTTGAGTTTCTTGCTATATGCGCCGACCGCCTCCGCCACGGTGTTGGAAAGCCGGGAGCACCACGACGTGCAGCTCCTGAATGCCGGAATGAGCTCTCTCGAGAAGCGCCTGGAGGCGATCGAGTCGGCGGAAGTTTCCATCGAGGCCGAATATTTCTATCTGTGGAAAGACGCCGCCGGACGGCTTTTCCTTCAGGAATTGCTGCGGAAGGCCCAATCGGGGGTGAAGGTCCGGCTTATCGTCGACCATTTCTTCCTGTCGGCCCAGATGGCGGGCACGGAAGGGGAAAACCTCGCCCGGCTGGGCTACGGGAATTTCGAGCTCAGGCACTACAACCCCTTCCCGGTGCCCGGCTTCCTCAACCACCGAAACCACCGCAAGATTCTGATCATCGATGGCCGGGACGCCATCATCGGCGGGCGCAATGTGGGCGACGAATATTTCGACCTGAGCGCGCGGTACAATTTCCTCGACCGGGACATCTGGTTCTCGGGCCCGATCGTTCGGGAGCTGCGGTCCGATTTCGACAGGTATTGGAACAGTTTCCTGGTGGTCGGGATGAATTCCAATACCGTCTCCGGGCGGGCCGACAAGGACGAGGCCCTTGAGGACTATGAGAAGATAGACGAATTCACCGAGTCGCTGTTTCCGGTCACGGCGGCGGATATCGCCTTGCGGGACGAGGTTCGCCGCCTTGGCCGGGAACAACTTCGAAGCGAGTATTGGGGCGCATGTCACGACGTCACCATCGCGACCGATCCGCCAAGACTGAGGGTGAACCTGAACCCCCTGTTGAATCCCGTCGATCATGTGCTTGACGTGCTGGGCGACAGGACCCCGCTTCCCCATCTGTCGTCGGTGACGCCCAATCCGCTGGATCTCTTTTCCGAAACCGTCTTCTTCCAGTCGGATATCGTGAAGGAAATCTATCGGCGGATGACCCCGCTGTCGGAGGGCGACCGGCTGACCATCGAGAACCCGTATTTCATCCCGACGGATCTGGTCGCCAAGGGGCTTACGGTCCTGCTGGACCGGGGGGTGGAAGTCGACCTCTTGACGAACAGCCTGAGATCGACGGATGCGAGCCCGATCGTGAGTATCTTCAACAAGAGGTCGGAACAATACATCAGACGCGGCATGGATGTGTCTGTCTACTCCGCCCTGCCCCTGCCGGGGGCCGCGTTGACAAGCGACGATGTGGGCGAGGCACGGTGGGGCATCCACGCGAAGACGATGGTCATCGGCGAGGACCGGACCGTCATCGGCACTTTCAATATCGACCCCCGGTCGAAGAACCTGAATTCCGAGATCGTCTTCATCTGCGACGATCAGCCCGCTCTGGCCGCCGCCGTGCGGGAGAGCATCCTGGAAAGGACCGCCCATTCCGCCACGATCACGCCCGACGGCGATCTGGATTGGCCGCCGTCGCTCGAGCATATGAGCCCCGATCTGCTCTTCGAGATCGAGACGAAGGACAGGGTCCTATTTCATTTGATCGGCGTGCCCTCGTCGATGCTGGATTTCCTGTTGTAACGGATCGTCATTTGGATCAAAGGCGCCGGAGTGAACGCATTTCCGGTTCCACGACGTCTTCGCCTTTTCGTGCTATACGGGGACAGTATACTTAATTCCCGCATCCTTCCCCAAACCCATCGTTGGGCCTGGAGAAGTATGCGGGAATTAAGAATACTGTCCCCGTATAGGGAATTAGATATACTGTCCCCGGAAAAGAGAGTTCCCGGATAAGGGACACCTACCGATATTCCGGATTGGCGTAGTCGAAGCGGCAGCCGGCGGTCCAGGCGGCGCGCTGGTTGCCGTGGGCCGGGATGCCGCCGGCGTCTTTGATCATCCGCGCCAGATGCATCAGGTTCCAGGTCATGAAGGTGGTGTTGCGGTTGGTGAAGTCGTTCTCCGGCCCGCCCGAGCCTTCGTCGAGGTAGGACGGACCCGGCCCCGCCTCGCCGAGCCAGCCGGCGTCGGCCTGCGGCGGGATCACATAGCCCAGATGCTGCAGCGAATAGAGGATGTTCATCGAGCAGTGCTTGGCGCCGTCCTCGTTGCCGGTCACCAGGCAGCCGCCGACCTTGCCGTAATAGGCGTATTGCCCGGCATCGTTCAGCTCGCTGGAATTGGCGTAGAGCCGCTCGATCACCTTGGTGCAGACCGAGGATTTCTCGCCCAGCCAGATCGGCGTGGTCAGCACCAGGATGTCGGCGGCCTTGACCGTCTCGTAGAGCGCCGGCCAGTCGTCCTTGGCCCAACCATGCTCGGTCATGTCGCCATAGACGCCATAGGCGATGTCATGGTCGACGGCGCGCACCGCGTCGACCGACACGCCGTTCTTCTCCAGGATCGTCCGGGCGATGCGGACCAGCCCGTCGGTGTGAGACGGCGCCGGCGAGCGCTTCAGCGTGCAATTGATGAACAAGGCCTTGAGATCGGAGAAATCCCACCGGCTCTCGGAGCACCATTTTTCCTGTTGTTCGTTCAGCATGTTCGCAATCCATTTCCCTGGTGTTGGCTAAGGATGATCGGCGACGATAGCGGAAACCTCGCCTGGGTGATGTGCACGGTCAATTGCCGGGCGCCGGCGAAGCGGATGTGCCCGCGACATGGCGGAGCGGCATTTCCTCGACCGGCTTGGAC
>JABDIP010000482.1 GCA_013003675.1 Inquilinus sp. | reverse complement strand
TCCCTGACTATCCATGAGAGGCCATCGGTCATGCCCCCCACCCCCCATCGCAGCCTGCAGCCGCCCGGTTGGCCGCCGCCGAAGGGCTATGCCAACGGCATCTCGGCCGAGGGCCGATCGGTCTTCGTCGGCGGCCAGATCGGCTGGGACGCCCAGGGCCGCTTCGCCGAGGGCGGTTTCGTCGGCCAGACCCGCCAAGTGCTGTGCAACATCGTCGCGGTGCTCGCCGAAGCCGGCGGCGGTCCGGAGCATCTGGTGCGAATGACGTGGTACGTCGTCGACATGGCGGAGTACCACGCCGAAGCGGCGGCCCTCGGCCGGGTCTATCGCGAGGTGATCGGGTCCCACTACCCGGCCATGGCGTTGGTCCAGGTGGCCGCCCTGGCAGAGGCCGCCGCGCGGGTCGAGATCGAGGCGACGGCTGTCGTGCCGACCTGAGGATCTGGTCCGTATCGGCTGCCGCACCGGCTGTCGACTGCATACGCGCGGCCGCCCGGCTGTTCGGACTTCAATGACCGATTGCCCAAGATCCGGCACGTCATCGCCTGGCGTAGACGGCCAATGCTCATGTTGAAACGCATGTTCGGACTATAACTTATTGAAATTTTTCAATTTTCTCTCCCCACCTTTCCACCATCGATTTCGTCACATCTGACACATGTCAGATGATCCGGCTACGCCGTAGAGCCATTCGTCTGACAGTTGTGGGACGGGGCTCCGACACCTGTCGGATTTACCGGCCGGGGCGCGGCCGGCAGAATCCTCCCCATCCACGTAGGGACCGCCTGAGCGCGAGCCTTGCTGGCCGCCGATGAACTCCGGACGCAGTGAAGGCCTCCCCTGGCGTGACGGGAAGGTTCGGAGGCACCGGCTGGTCCGGCCACCGGGGCGCCCCCGGGGCGCGATCCCTGCTTCACCAGAGATGGGAAGGAGACTGACCATGTTCCGATACGATCACCGGCCGCGCAGGTCACGAATGGTGTCTTGGAGCCCCCTTGCCGCGGCGTCGGCGGCGCTGCTCGTGGCCGCTCTGTCATCCGGAGCCTTGGCCGGCGACGACAGGCGCTCCGCGCACCGATGGGACAATGAATGGGACGACGTCTTCCTCCACGACTGGGAGCAGATCGGCGCCGACACCGACGGGGACAACGGCGACGAGACCCCGTTCTCCGAGGCGGTCGTGCTGGCGGAACTCAACGATACGGATGGCGATCTCGGCTTTCACGCCTCCATCGACGGCGATGCGTGGCGGCTCCTCGAAATCGAGGACCCCAACGGGCGCGTCGTGCTCCGCATCCGGGGCAGAAGCCCCCTGCGCCTGCAAGGCCTGACCCAGCTCTTTTTCGAAAGCGCCGAGCCGACCTTCGACGAGCTGACACCGGAGGAATTCTTCGCCCGGTTCCCGGAAGGCGATTACGAGGTCTCCGGCATTTCGACCGACGGCAGGGAGTTGGAGAGCGTGGCGCAGTTCACCCATCTGCTGGCGGCCCCGGCGGACGGGGTTGCCGTCTCCGGCGTGCCGGTCGACCCCGATCTGGTCGATTGCGACGAGGGCCCCAGACCGCTGGTCAACGAACCGGTCGTCATCCGCTGGGACCCGATCACCGAATCCCATCCCGAGATCGGCAGAACCGGCGAGCCGGTCGAGATCGCCAAATACCAGCTCGTCGTCGAACGCCTGGAGCCGACGCTGCTGATCTACAGCGTCGACCTTCCGCCAACCCTGACGGCGCTTGAGCTTCCGACCGATTTCACCGCACTGGGCGAGGTCTTCAAGCTGGAGATCCTGGCGCGTGAGATCAGTGGCAACCAGACCGCCATCGAGACCTGCTTCGAGATCCGGAACCAAGCGCCCTAGCGGAACACGGGTCCATGGGCTCCATTCGCCTCGCCCTGCCCGGCGGTGGCGAAGGCGAATGGCGTTCCCCTTCCGGCCAAAGCGCCGGATCGCCGGTCGCGGAAGGTGCCGCCGCAGGCTCCCGCCACTATCTCAGACTGTGGATATAGGCGATCAAATCGTCGATCTGGTCGTTGCTCAGCGCGAAATTGGGCATCGTCAGGTGGGGGCTGCGCAGGAACACGCGCAAACTGAGCGCGGTCGCCGAGCTCAAATCGGCGACGTCCTGGAACGACGGCGCGCCGGTCAGGTCGGTTCCCCGCTCGCCGCGCTCGATCGCATGGCAATCGGCGCACACGGATTGGGCCAACTCCTCGCCCATCGACGCACTCCCCAGCGAGTCCTGGGCATAGGCGGGACCTCCGGCGGCGACGACCGCGGCCAACAGCAATCCGCCCAATCGCGTCATCGACATCAGTTTGCTCCTTTGCGTTCGAACCCGGCGGGTCAATTCGACCACCGCCCTTTCAGATCACCGCCGGCCACCGACCGGAACGGACCGACACGGATACGATCCTGGTTGCGCACCGACCAGACCGGCGTCAGGCCGTGCGCCAGCAATTTCTGCGCCCCGCGCTCGGTCAACAGGATTTCGGCGCAAGGCAGGGTTTCGGACCCGTCCCCGGTCGGATCGAGATAGAGCGGCATATCCTCGAGTTCGTTCGGCCGGCCCGGCCGCATCGCCCAGCCCTCGGCGGCAAAGGCCTGGCCGAGCAGGCAGGCGGCGGCGAAGGCCGGATTTCCCCAGAGAAAGGCGGCGTGACGGCTGCCGGATTCGCCTTCCGGCGGGATCTCCTCGAACGGGAAAGCCTCGATCGGCGTTGTCCGCGCACCATACGGAAGGCGCAGCAGGAAACGCGGCGAGAGCAGACCAACCGACGCCGCCTCCGGCAGCGCGCGCAACGCATCCCAGGCCTCGGCCGCGGCGGCGTCCGGCGCGTCGGCCCAATCGTCCGGATCGGGGGTCGCGGCGAACGACCGGCAGCCGGCAAGAAGCGGATCGGCAGCCGCCAGCAACGGCGCGCCGGCGCGGTCGACCACCCTGGCCAGCCGACCGAGCAGATCCGCATCGGCCTCCGCCGCCGTGAAGTCGGCAGCGCTAAGGACCGCCGCCCAGGGAAGCCCGCCGGGTGTCTCCAGCGCCTGTTCGACCAGCAGCTTGTAGAGCGGCGTCCTGGCCAGATCGTCGGTCGCGAGTTGGCGGGCCAACTCGGCCTTGCCGATATCGATCAGATAGAGCTTGAGAGTGGCGTCCGTCTCCAACCGGCGGACCAGGAGATCCAGGCCGCGCCAGGCAGCCTCGACGGCCTGGAAGCCGGGATGGTGCAGAATCGCCCGAAGCTGGTGGGCGGT
>JABDIP010000460.1 GCA_013003675.1 Inquilinus sp. | reverse complement strand
TCTCGCCGCCTATGAGGCCGCGATGCGCGACCGCGCCCGGCTGCTCAAGGAGGGCCGCCGCGACGCCGGCTGGCTGGCGGCGCTGGAGGAAACCATGGCGGAGACCGGCGTCGCGGTGGCGGCGTCGAGCGGGCGGGAGGTGGCGAGCCGGTCGCGAAAGCGATCCTCCGCCGCCAGCGCCGGCATCTCCGCCAGCCAGTCCTCGACGGCGCCGGCGAGCGTGAGTTCGGCGCGCGGAAACAGCTCGGTATCGCCGCCGAAGCGGGCGACGCTGTCGGCCGCACGCAGCCGCTCGACCACCTCGCGCCGGGCCGCCGCCACCGCGACGCCGTTCTCCGCCATGGTTTCCTCCAGCGCCGCCAGCCAGCCGGCGTCGCGGCGGCCCTCCTTGAGCAGCCGGGCGCGGTCGCGCATCGCGGCCTCATAGGCGGCGAGATGGCCGGCATGGTCGGCATGGAAGGCGAACACCAGCCGGTCGAGGAAACGGCGCCGGTTGCCGGACCCTTCGATGAACAGCCGGTCCTGCTGCGGCGTCAGCCACGTCAGCGCGACATGGGATCCCAGCGCCGCCTGGCTTTCCGCCGGTTTGCCGTCGATGCGCACGGCGCGGCGCCGCGGCGCGCCCGCCGCCGCTTCCAGCCCGGTCCCGATGGCCACGCTGCCGGACGGCGTCTCGACCTCGGCGGCCACCCCCCACAGGGCATCCGCAGGCGCCTGGCGGCGGCGGATTTCGGCCAAGGTCGCCCGGCGCAGGCCGCGCCCCGGGGCGAGGAAGGATATCGCCTCGAGCAGGTTGGTCTTGCCGGCGCCGTTCGGGCCGGTCAGGACAACCGGCCGCCGGTCGGTCTCGATCCGAGCCCGGGCATAGCAACGGAACTCGGTCACCGTCAGCCGGGTCACCGCCAGCGAGGGCGTTGCCGTCTCCCTACCGGCCGTCGTGTCGACGATCGCCTGATGTCCCATTCGTTCCTGCCGTGCCCCGCCGCCGGCGATCAGACGCGCATCGGCATCAGCACGTAGAGTGCGCTGCCGTCGCCGACGTCGCGGATGATTGTCGGCGAGCCGGCGTCCTTCACGCTGAAACCGGCGCGCTCGCCCTCGATCTGCTGGGTGATGTCGAGCAGATAGCGCGAGTTGAAGCCGATTTCGAAGGGCTCGCCATCATAGGTCATCTCGACCTCCTCATTGGCGCTGCCCTGTTCGGCGCTGGTCGCCGACAGCACCAGCGTCCCGTCGCCGAGGCCGAGCTTCACCGCGCGGCTCTTCTCGGTGGAGATGGTCGAGACGCGATCGACGGCGGCGGCGAACTCCTTGGCGTCGACCTCCATCGATTTGTCGTTGTCCGACGGGATGACCCGCTCGTAGTCCGGGAAGGTGCCGTCGATCAGCTTCGAGGTCAGCACCACGCTGTCGAAGGCGAACTTGATCTTGCTGTCGGACAACTCGACGGCGATATCGCCCGCCGCCTCGTCGGTCAGCTTGTGCAGCTCCGCCGTTGTCTTGCGCGGCACGATCACCCCCGGCATGCCCGCCGCGCCCTCGGGCAGCGCCATCTCCACCCGTGCCAGCCGGTGGCCGTCGGTCGCCACCGCGCGCAGCACCGGACGGCCCTCGGCCTCGCCGGCATGGAGGTAGATGCCGTTCAGGTAGTAGCGCGTCTCCTCGGTGGAGATGGCGAAGCGGGTGCGGTCGATCAGCATGCGCAGATCCGCCGCCGGCAGCGAGAATCGCACCGGCAGGTCGCCGCCGGTCATCGACGGGAAGTCCTCGACCGGCAGGCAGCCGAGCCGGAAGGTGGAGCGCCCGGCGCGGAGCGTCATTGAGCCGGCCTCGCCGGTGGCGTCGAGTTCGACCTGGCTGCCATCCGGCAATTTGCGGACGATGTCGTGCAGGGTGTGCGCCGGGGCAGTGATCGCGCCGGCGCCACGTACCTCGGCCGGCACCGATTCGACGATCTCGACATCCATGTCGGTAGCGGTCAGGCCGAGCGTGCCGGCCTCCGCCCGCATCAGCACGTTGGACAGGATGGGGATCGTGTTGCGCCGTTCGACGACGCTTTGCACATGGCCCAGGCCCTTCAGCAGGGCGGCGCGTTCGATCGTCAGTTTCATTGAGGTTGCTTCATAAATCGTCGGCTGCGGGGACGCCGCGGGCGGTGACGCCGCATCGGCCATTTCGGTGGATTTTCGAAACCCTTACCCCGCCGGCATATGCGGGGCAGTATTATATCGCAAAGTACAGCGCACTCTAACAATTTTCCGGCCGCCGGGGCAGCTTGGACGGCGGCGCGGGCGGCAATGTCGGGCGGGTGACGGATCGATGCGACTCACAAAGCGACTTTATATCCACGAGGTGCTCGACGGCCAGCGCAAGCACGGCTTTCTGTATTGGACCGTCGACCTGTTCCTGATCGCCCTCATCCTGCTCAACGTCGCCGCCGTCGCGGTCGAGACATTGCCCGGCTGGAGCGAGGCCTATGGCCTGCGTTTCTTCGCCCTGGAGGCCTTTTCGGCGATCGTCTTCACCGTCGAATACGCGCTGCGCCTGTGGTCGTGCGTCGAGGACCGCCGGCACGACTACAGCCATCCGCTGTGGGGCAGGCTGCGCTATGCGCTGACGCCGCTGGCCTTGATCGACCTGGCGGTGGTCGTGCCCTTCTTCCTGTCGTTCCTGGTGCCGATCGATCTGCGCATCCTGCGCCTGTTCCGGTTGCTGCGGCTGTTGAAGATCACCCGCTATTCGCCGGCGCTGATGTCGCTGGGCGCGGTGTTCCGCGCCGAATCCCGCTCGATCCTCGGCGCGATGATGTTGATGACGATCGCCGTGCTGATCGCCTCCACCGTCATGTACCTGCTGGAGCGCGAGGCGCAGCCCGAATTGTTCGGCAGTATTCCCGAGGCGATGTGGTGGGGCGTCGTCACCCTGACCACGGTCGGCTATGGCGACGTCACGCCGATCACCCTGCTCGGCCGGGTGTTCGGCGCCCTGGTCACGGTGTTGGGCATCGGCATCTTCGCGCTGCCGACGGCGATCCTGGCCGCCGGCTTCGCGCGCGAGATCGGCAAGCACGATTTCGTCGTCACCGTCGCCCGGGTCGCCAAGGTGCCGGTGTTCAGCCACCTCGAGCCGGTCACCCTGGCCGAGATCGCCGCGCTGCTGACGCCGATGCACGCGCCGGCGCGCTATGCCGTGGTCCGCCGTGGCGAGGAGACCGAGGCGCTCTATTTCATCGTCCAGGGCAAGGTGGAAGTCGACCTGCCGCACGGCTCGGTCGATCTGGGGCCGGGCGAGTTCTTCGGCGAAATGTCGCTCCTCGAAGGCATGGACCGTCGCAACGCCACCATCAGCACATTGACCGATTGCCAGTTCCTGGTCCTTCAGGTGCCGGATTTCCACGATCTGGTCGACCGCCTTCCGGAACTGAAGGACCGCATTGCCGAAATGGCCCGGCGCCGGGCCGGCGAGGTGCGGTTCGCGGACGACAAGGCGGCCGGTGACGGGGAGACGGCGGCGGATGCGGCCGAACGCAAGGCCCACAGCGAGGACTGAGCCCATCCGGCAAGGCGACGGCTCCTTTTCATTTGCAGCGAGCTGTGAAAACCTGCGGCTGAGCACGGTCGAGCGGAGGTTTCGCGATGAACCCTGGAGCCCCGGACCGGGTGACGCGCAAGATCGATCCGACGCGACGGCC
>JABDIP010000457.1 GCA_013003675.1 Inquilinus sp. | reverse complement strand
TCGGCGAGCAGCGAGGCCGCCAGCGGCTGCGACAGCTTGGAACCGTCGCGGTAGAGGGCGTTCGCCTTGATGCCCAGGCGCCAGGACAAATGATAGGCGTCCTTGCAATCCTCGACCGTGGCGTCGTTGGACATGTTGATGGTCTTGGAAATCGCGCCGGAGATGAAGGGCTGCGCCGCCGCCATCATGCGGATGTGCGACTCCCAGGATAGCGAGCGCATGCCGATCCGGCCGCACGGTGTGGCGCAGTCGAACACCGGCAGATGCTTATCCTTGAGGAACGGTGCCTTCTCCAGGGTCATGGCGCCGCAGACGTAGGTGTTGGCGGTCTCGACCTGGTCGCGGGTGAAGCCCAGATGGGCCAGCATGTCGAAGCCGTAATCGTCGAGCCGCGCCGCCGGGATGCCGAGCACCCGGGTGCAGAAATCCTCGCCCAATGACCATTTGTTGAAGGCGAATTTGATGTCGAAGGCGCTGCGCAGGCCGCCCTCGGCCGCCTCCAGCGCGGCGTCGGTGAAGCCGAGCGCCTTCAGGCTGTCATGGTTGATCGCCGGGGCGCCCTTCAGGGTGCCATGGCCGACCGCGTAGTCGATCATCGTCTCGATCTCGGTGTCGCCATAGCCCAGCTTGCGCAAGGCTTCCGGGACGACACGGTTGATGATCTTGAAATACCCCCCGCCGGCCAGCTTCTTGAATTTCACCAAGGCGAAATCGGGCTCGATGCCGGTGGTGTCGCAATCCATCACCAGGCCGATGGTGCCGGTCGGCGCGATCACCGTTGTCTGGGCGTTGCGATAGCCGTGCTGCTCGCCCAACGCCAGGGCGCGATCCCAGGCGCGCGCCGCCGCTGCCGGCAGGGCCGGGTCGGGGCATTCGCCGGCGTTCAGCGGCACCGGGGCGACCGCTAGGCCCTCGAAGCCCGAGGCCTCGCCGTGGGCGGCCCGACGGTGGTTGCGGATCACCCGCAGCATATGGCCGCTGTTGGCGTCATAGCCGGGGAAGGCGCCGAGCTCCTCTGCCATCTCCGCCGAGGTTGCGTAGGCGACGCCGGTCATGATCGCGGTCAGCGCACCGCAGATCGCCCGCCCCTCGGGGCTGTCATAGGCGATGCCGTTGGCCATCAGCAGGCCGCCGATATTGGCGTAGCCGAGGCCCAGCGTGCGGAAGTCGTAGGACAGCCGGGCGATCTCCTTGGACGGGAACTGCGCCATGGTGACCGCGATTTCCAGCGTGATCGTCCACAGCCTGCAGCCATGCTCATAGGCCTCGACATCGATCGCGCCGGCATTGTCATGTCCCTGCGGATGGCGGAACGCCATTAGGTTGAGCGACGCGAGATTGCACGCCGTGTCGTCGAGGAACATGTACTCCGAGCACGGGTTGGAGGCGTTGATCCGGCCGCCCTCGGGGCAGGTGTGCCACTCGTTGATGGTGGTGTCGAACTGCACGCCCGGATCGGCGCAGGCCCACGCCGCATAGCCGATCTTCTCCCACAGATCCTTGGCGCGCACGGTCTTCGCCACGCCGCCATCCTTGCGGTTGAACAGCCGCCATTCGCCGTCGCGCTCGACCGCTTCCAGGAAGCCGTTGGTCAGCCGCACCGAGTTGTTCGAGTTCTGGCCGGAGACGGTGAGGTAGGCCTCGGAATCCCAGTCGGTGTCATAGGTGCGGAATTCGATCGCCGTATAGCCCTGGCGGGCGAACTGGATCACCCGCTGGATGTAGTTCTCCGGGATCATCACCCGGCGGGCCGCGACGATCGCCCGTTTCAGCAGCCGGTTCGCCTTGGGATCGAAACGATCCTCGCCCTCCGGCGCTTCCGGCCCGGTGCAGGCCTGCATGACCGCCGACATATGCTGGTTGGTCAGTTTGGAGCCGGAGACCAGGGCGGCGACCTTCTGCTCCTCGACCACCTTCCAGTCGATGTACTGCTCGATATCCGGGTGGTCGATGTCGACCGTCACCATCTTGGCGGCGCGGCGGGTGGTGCCGCCGGATTTGATGGCGCCGGCGGCGCGGTCGCCGATCTTCAGGAAGCTCATCAGCCCGGACGAACGGCCGCCGCCGGACAGGCTCTCGCCCTCGCCGCGCAGCTTTGAGAAATTGGAGCCGGTGCCGGAGCCGTATTTGAACAGACGCGCCTCGCGGACCCAGAGATCCATGATGCCGCCTTCGTTCACCAGATCGTCGCCGACCGACTGGATGAAGCAGGCGTGCGGCTGCGGGTGCTCATAGGCGCTCTTCGAGCGGACCAGCTTGCCGGTCTTGAAGTCGACATAGAAATGGCCCTGGGCGGGGCCGTCGATGCCATAGGCCCAGTACAGCCCGGTGTTGAACCATTGCGGGCTGTTCGGCGCCGCCATCTGGCGCGCCAGCATGATGCGCATCTCGTCGAAATAGGCGCGGGCGTCCGCCTCGGCGTCGAAATAGCCGCCTTTCCAGCCCCAATAGGTCCAGGTGCCGGCCAACCGGTCGAAGACCTGCTTGGCCGTGTCCTCGCCGACATAGCGCTCGTCGGCCGGCAGCTTCGCCAGGGCCTTCTCGTCGGGAACCTTGCGCCACAGCCATGAGGGCACGTCGTTTTCTTCGACCGCCTTCAACTTCGCGGCGACACCGGCCTTGCGGAAATATTTCTGGGCGAGGATGTCGCAGGCCACCTGACTCCACGCGTCCGGCACCTCGATATCGGTCTGGCGGAACACCACCGAGCCGTCGGGATTGCGGATCTCGCTTGTCGCGGACCGGAAGCTCAGGCTGCCGTACGGGTCCTCGCCAGCCGCCGTGAATCGCCGATCGATGCGCATGCTAATCCCCTGTCGCCCTGCTGGTGGTACCGCTGAGAATGCCGCGACAAACAAACACCCGCCCGCTCGGATCCCGTATTCCGGTGGGTGCCATAGATGTCGTGGCAGGGCTGAATGCTGACACAAAATCTGGTAGGTCGAAAGCTGAAAGTTTGACGCAGGCGCAGTTTTTTTGGTGCCCTTGTTAACCCTTTGTTAACCAAGATTCGGGGCGCACGAAAACCCCCGCCGAGCGGCTCGGCGGGGGTTTCGGGGCATTGCGCCTTGCCCGCCGGGCCCGAAGCGGACCGGCGGTCAACCGGAATGGCGTCAGGCGGCGTGGCGCTGGGCCGGACGGTTGTCCTGCGCGACGCTCGCCGCCTTTGGCGCACCGGCGGTCTCGACCTCGGCTGTCACCGGGAGCCGCTTGGCGCGGCCGGCCAGCTGTTCGTCCAGCATCGCACGGCTGAGGCCGATATCGGCCAGCAACCGGTCGTCCAGCCGGTGCAGATAGGCGACGGTCTGGTGTCTCTGGTAGGAGTCCACCAGGCGGACGAACAGCCTCTTCACGGTGCGGCCGATGATGGCGGCGGCATCGTGGGCGACGTCGGCGATGTAGGCGGCCTGCAGAGCGCGGGCCCGCGCGTCGGCGTTGATCATCGAAGGGCCGCCGCGGCGGTTCAGATCGTTGAGCCGCGACTCGATGTCGGCGGTAATGGACATGGGTACTCTCCTTGCATCCTGCTTTCGGTCGTCCGGTACGGTCTTCGCCGGACCAACGAATCGATTGTTTGCGTTGCAGCAAATGTCGGTGCGCACACCTCCGATCGCCAACGGGATTTTTGCAGCGCAGCAATGCAGGAATCGGGAAGCTCGCTCCTGGTTTATTTAGTTTTTGTCAATGTATTGCCGCATTCGCGGCGGCCAGCCAGGGTTGGTAGTATGACCGAGCCAAGCACGACCGCACCGCCGAAGAGCTGGGTCGTGCTCAACACCTCGCCGAGGAGCAGATAGGCAATCGTCACCGCCAGCAGCGGCTCGAGATTGGCGAGCAGCGTGGCGCTGATCGTGTCGACCGCCTTCAGCGCGGTGAAGAAGCAGAGGATGGCGGCGACGAAAGCGGCCGAGCCGCCGAGCAGGCCGACCCAGCCGAGCAGCGTCTCCGGCAGGTTGAGCCGGCCGGCGGCCATCAGCCAGATGCCGAACACCCCGGCGGCGGCGGCGAAGGCAAGCAGGGTGAATCCGAT
>JABDIP010000455.1 GCA_013003675.1 Inquilinus sp. | reverse complement strand
GTCGTTCACGACGGCGCGAAGATGACCGGCACCTCCTACCGCGTACCGCGCTACCCGGTGGCGCCCGGCACGGAAGTGCCTGAAGAAGACTTTGTCATCATCGAGTCGATGCCGGTGAAGTCGCTGGTCACCTTCCCGGCCACCGGCGCCCGGGTCGCCGCCGGCCGGCCGGTCGAGGTGCGTGGCCACGCCTGGGCCGGCGATGAGGCGGTGAAGGACATGCACGTCTCGCTCGACTTCGGCCAGACCTGGCAAAAGTCGCCGCTGGAACCGGGCGCCAACAGGTACGCCTGGCGCCGCTGGCGGGCCGAGGTAACGCCGCCGATCGCCGGCTATTACGAGGTCTGGGCCCGCGCCACCGACGAGGATGGCCGGATGCAGCCGGCGACGACGCCCGGCTGGAACCCGAAGGGTTACGTCAACAACATGATGCACCGGATCGCCCTGTTCGCGGCGTGATCGGCCGACGAATGGTCCTTCGGCACGGGAGTGGAGAGGTTCTTGCCGCGAGCCCGTGGGCCACGGCCCTACCGACGGCTCGGCGGAGGCGGCTGCCCGCCCTGCTCCTGGCGATGCTGCTGCTCGCGGGCGGCGCGGCAACGGCGCAACAGTCGCCTGGATCGCTCGGCCCAGGCTACGACCCGCTGGCGCCGTCCCACGCCCCGGCGCCGTCCGCGCCCGCCATCGAGACCAGCGACGAGTATGGCGGCCTGCCGGTCGGCGAGGGCGTCGACCTCACCTATTACATGTGCGGTGCCTGCCATTCGATCCGGCTGGTCACCCAGCAGCGGGTCACCCGCGCGCGGTGGGACTATCTGCTCGACTGGATGGTCGAGAAGCAGGGCATGGCGCCGCTGCCACCCGAGGACCGGGCGGTGGTGCTCGACTACCTGAGCCGGCACTTCTCGTCGGGGAGTTGACGATCCGCCGGTTCGGCCGGATGCCATGCCTCCGCCGGAGCCGATCACACCGCCCCGGCGCCACGCAAGATCCGGCGACACCGGCCGCGTAGGTCGCCGCTATATCGAGGAAGATCGGCAATTGTGCTATAGGGGAGCTGTTCGTCTTCGGGTTGCCGAGGGTGACCATTGGTCCGGCCCGGCGGTGCCCCTCTCCTAGGAACGTGACGCAGCGCCTGCCCTTCCTCGACCACCCGCTGCCGCATGCCTTCGCCCATCGCGGCGGCGGCGAGGAAGCGGCGGAGAACACCTTGGAGGCGTTCGAACACGCGATCGGGCTCGGCTATCGCTATCTGGAGACCGATGTGCACGCCACCGCCGACGGCGTGCTGGTCGCCTTTCACGACCGCACCCTCGACCGGCTGACCGGCCGGCCCGGCCGGGTCGCCGACCTGACGGCGGCGGAGCTGCGGTCGGTACGCATCGACGGCAGATATCGCATTCCGCTGCTCGCCGATTTGCTCGGCACCTGGCCCGAGGCCCGGATCAACATCGACCCGAAGACCGACGAAGCCGCCGCGCTCCTGCCCGAGGCGTTGCGGCGGGCGGCGGCGATCGACCGGGTCTGCGTCGGCTCGTTCTCCGGCCGGCGGCTGGCCCGGTTGCGGCGACGGCTCGGGCCCGGCCTGTGCACCTCGATGGGTCCGGCGGACGTCACCCGGCTGTGGCTGGCGGCGAAGGGCCTGCCGGCGGGGCGCTTCGACGCCGCCTGTGCCCAGGTCTCGCCGACCCATCGCGGGCTGACCATCGTCGCCCCGCGCTTCCTGGCCGCCGCCCATCGGCGTAACCTGCCGGTGCATGTCTGGACAATCAACGAGGCGGCCGAGATGCACCGACTGCTCGACCTCGGCGTCGACGGGTTGATGAGCGACCGCCCCACGCTGCTGAAACGGGTGCTGCGGGAGCGCGGGCAATGGACGGGCGGTTAGCGCCGACCGGGCCCGACCGGGGAGTGATCCGGTCCCTCTCCCGCCGGTCGGACGCCCGGGGCTTGGCCCAACTCGCCCGGCACGGCGCCCTGCTCGCCGTGACCGGCCTGTGCGTCACCCTCGCTGCCGACAGCCTCTGGCTGCTGCCGGCGATGGCGGTTCACGGGCTGGCCCTGGTGTTTCTGTTCGCGCCGCTGCACGAGACGATCCACCGGACCGCCTTCCAGAGCCGTCGGGCCAACGCCGTGCTGGCCTGGCTGTGCGGGCTGGTGCTGCTGATCCCGCCGACCGATTTCCGCCATTTCCACTGGGCCCACCACCGGCACACCCAGGATCCGGCCCGCGACCCGGAACTGGCGACGCCGAAGCCCGCCTCCCGGCCGGCCTACCTGCTCCACCTTTCGGGCTTGCCTTTCTGGCGCGACCGTATCGTGGCGCTGGTCCGCCAGGCCGGCGGCAACGCCGCGCGGCCCTATCTGCCCGCCGCCGCCGGCCCGCGCGCGGTGCGCGAGGCGCGGCTGTTCCTCGTCCTCTACGCGGCGGCGGCGACGGTGGCGTTCCTCGCCGGCAGCACCGCACCGCTGGTCTATTGGGCGATCCCGGTCGTGCTCGGCCAGCCGGCGTTGCGCGCCTTCCTGCTGGCCGAGCACACCGGTTGCCCGACCGTCGCCGACATGACGCGCAACACCCGCACCACACTCACCACCCGGCTGGCGCGGCTGCTCGGCTGGAACATGTCCTTCCACACCGAGCACCACCTGCACCCCTCTGTGCCCTTTCACGCCCTGCCGAAGCTGCATGGCCTGCTCGCCCGTCGCCTCGGCTGCGTGGCGCCGGGCTATCGCGCCGCCCATCGCGAGATCCGCGCCGGGTTCGGCGGCGCCGGGATACCGCGATCCTGACGGGCGTTTCGCCGCGACCGCCGGTTGCGACGGGCCCGGCCGTGCGGCTTTAGCATTCGCGCCGGCTGTGGAATACTTCGACCAAGGTCCGGCGTTCGACCGCCGCGGCAACGGGGAGCAACGATCATGCGAATTCCTGAGAAGTCGTTCTCGGCGCTGGGCATCGCCGCACTGGCAGCCGCCTTCCTGATCTTCGCGCCGGCGCTCCGCGCCCAGGACGCGCAGCCCGAGGAATCCACCGGGCGCGTCGCCAGCCAGGCAACCCACGCCGAACGTTTCATGGTCGCCGCCGCAAACCCGCTGGCGGTCGGTGCCGGCGTCGACGTGCTGCGGGACGGCGGCAGCGCCATCGACGCGATGATTACCGTCCAGCTCGTGCTAAATCTGGTCGAGCCGCAGAGTTCCGGCATCGGCGGCGGCGCCTTCCTGTTGCACCTGGACGGCGCGAGCGGCGAGGCGATCGCCTATGACGGCCGCGAGACGGCGCCAATGGCGGCGGATGGCGGCCTGTTCCTCGGCGCCGACGGCGAGCCGCTCGGCTTCTGGGCGGCGGTGGTCGGCGGCCGCTCGGTCGGCACACCGGGCACGCTGAGACTGATGGAAACGGCGCATGCGGAGCATGGCCGCCTGCCCTGGGCGCGGCTCTTCCAGCCGGCGATCGCCCTTGCCAGGAACGGCTTCGAGGTCTCGCCGCGCCTCGCCGGCCTGCTCGAAGGCAGCCGGGCGGAGCGCCTGCGCACCTATCCAGAGGCCCGCAACTACTTCTTCCCCGGCGGCCAGGCGCTGCAGGCCGGCGACCGGCTGACCAATCCGGAATTCGCCGACACCCTGTCGCTGATCGCCACCAGCGGCGCCGACATCTTCTATACCGGCGAGATCGGCCTCGACATCGTGGCGGCGGTGCGGAACGCCGAGGGCAATCCCGGCCTGCTGGCACAGGAGGACCTCGCCGCCTATCGCGTCATCGCCCGCGAGCCGGTCTGTCACCCCTATCGCGGCCGCCGCGTCTGCGGCATGGGGCCGCCGAGTTCCGGCGCGCTGACGGTCGGGCAGATCCTCGGCATGCTGGAGCATTTCGACCTGGCCTCGATGGGGCCGGATTCGGCCGATGCCTGGCACCTGTTCGCCGAGGCGTCGAAGCTGGCCTATGCGGCTCGGGCGCTGTACATGGCCGATGCCGATGTCGTGCCGGTGCCGACGCGGGGCCTGCTCGATCCCGCCTATCTGACCGGCCGCGCCCAGCACATCAGCCTCGACACGGCGATGGAGACACCGGCCGCCGCCGGCAACCCGCCGTGGCGCGAGGCGATGCTCTATGCGCCCGACGCCTCGATGGAACTGCCCGGCACCAGCCATGTCTCGATCGTCGACGCCGACGGCA
>JABDIP010000442.1 GCA_013003675.1 Inquilinus sp. | reverse complement strand
CCGGCCAGGAGATAGATCGCCATGATGGCGGCGGCGCAGATCGGCAATGTCGCCTTGGCGAAGAGATAGGCGACCATGGCGTCGTTCGACCGCCAACCGGCACGGGCCAGCTTCCTCGACATCCCCTCTGCATGTTTGCTGCGCAGAAGGTTGAGCCGCGACACCACGTCGCGCATGAAGCCGACGGCATTTTCCTTCTGTCCCTTTGCCCGTCCGGATGTCGCCGCCTCCTTGAGCTTGAGCCGGCGTTCCGCCAGTTCGCGCGCCTTGGCGGCCATCGGATCGCGCTGGATCAGGCCGATCCACAACGCGGCCACGGCGATCAACGCGGCGGACGCGGAGCTGAGGACGATCAGGCCTTCCGGAGTCAGGCCGAGGGGGAGGTCATCCATGCCGCTAGATCTCGAATCGGACCATCTTGGCCATGGTCGCGAAGCCGATCGTCAGCCACGTACCACCGACCGACAACATCGTAATGCCCGTCGGATCGATAAACAGCTTGCTGATGTAACCCGGATTGAGGGTGTAGAGGATGCCGCCCATGACGAAAGGCAGCGACCCGATAAGGTAGGCGCTGAACCGTGCCTCGGATGAGAGAGCCTTGATCTTCAACTTCGCCGCGCGCCGTTTGCGCAGGATTTCAGACAGGTTGGCCAGCGTTTCACCGAGATTGCCGCCGGTCTCTCGTTGAACGGAAATGCAGACCACGAAGAACCGGAATTCGGTCACGCCGATGCGGTCGGCGCACCGCCACAGCGATTCCTCCATGGTGCGGCCAAGTTGCAGGTCGTCGACGACGCGACTGAATTCGGTCCCGATCGGCTTTTCGATCTCGGCGCCCACCGTCTTGATCGTCTCCGAGACCGGCAGGCCCGAACGCAGTCCGCGCACCATGAGGTCCATCGCCTCGGGAAGCTTGCCGAGAAACTTCTCGCGGCGCCGGCCGATCAGCCATTTGAGGATGACGCTCGGCAGGCCGAGGCCGCCGCCAACACCGAACAGCATCGACGGCACCAGCGACAAGCCGGATACCTTGTAGTTGAGAAGAGTGATGAAGACGCCGACGCCGAGGCAGACGATGAAATACTGGTTGAGCGTGGTCTCCAGGCCGGCCTGCATAAGCCGTTGCCGCAACAGGTTAGGGTTCGGCAAAAGCTTGCGGATGACCTTGTCCAGGCCCTTCGCGTTTCGGCCATCGTCGATGACCTTGATGCCGCTTTCTTTCTTCTTGACCTCGTCGACCTTGGCCCGTTTCGTCACCGTCCCGAGACGCCGGCTCTTCACCTGCTCGCCGCCGCTGAACGACATCACGGCGCCGCCGACCAGAAGGACGAACAGCATGGCGCCGCCGCCCATCAGATAGACGATCATCGGGATCTCGACGGCGCCGGCCATCACACGACCTCGAGAAGTGCCTGATCGAGGCCGTGGTACTCAGCGCGCGGGGTGAAATGCGGCCGGACCCCGGCGGGGATGAAGGACCCTTTGAGCTTGCCCTCTTCGTCCTCGCCCTCGAAGGCGAAGCTGAAGAGATCCTGGGTGACGACAACGTCGCCCTCCATGCCGACCACCTCGGTGATATTGGTCACGCGGCGCATACCGTCACGCATACGGCTGATCTGGATGATCATGTCGATGGCGCTGGCGATCTGGGTTCGGACCGCCTTGGCCGGCAGGTTGATGCCGGCCATGCCGACCATGTTCTCCAGACGAACCAGTGCGTCGCGCGGCTTGTTGGCGTGAACGGTGCCCATCGACCCTTCGTGGCCGGTATTCATCGACTGCAACAAGTCGACGGCCTCGGAACCGCGCACCTCACCGACGATGATACGGTCGGGCCGCATACGCAGCGAGTTCTTCACCAGATCGCGGATGTTGACCTCGCCCTTGCCTTCGAGGTTCGGCGGCCGCGTCTCCAACCGGACCACGTGCGGCTGCTGCAATTGGAGCTCCGCGGCGTCCTCGATGGTGACGATGCGGTCGCCGTGGTCGATCATCTGCGACAGCGCGTTCAGCAGGGTCGTCTTACCGGAACCGGTACCGCCGGAAATCACGATGTTGAGCTGCGAGCGCGCTGCGATCTTGAGGACCACCGCCATCTCCGGCGAGATGTTGCCCTGTGCGGCCATCGTCTCCAGGGTGATCTTCTTCTTGGAGAACTTACGAATGGACATCGACGGACCGTCGATCGCCAGCGGCGGGCCGATGATGTTGACACGACTGCCGTCGGGAAGACGGGCGTCGCATATCGGGTTCGATTCGTCGATCCGTCGACCGATCCGCGTAACGATGCGGGTGGCCACGTTCATCACGTGCTGGTCATCCTGAAACTGGACGTCGGTTACGGTGAGCTTGCCGCCGCGCTCGACGTAGACCTGCTTCGGCCCGTTGACCATGATGTCGGTGACGGCCTCATCGGCGAGCAGCGGCTCCAGCGGACCGAAGCCGATCATGTCGTCGACCAACGACCGCACAAGGTCGCTGTGTTCCTTGCGGTTCAGATGGATGTGCAACTCGTCGCGGATCTCTGCCACGACGCCGTCCAACTCGCCGACCAGCGTCTCTGGGTCGAGGTTCGAGGCTGAGGCGACATCGATGCGTTCGAGCAGGATCGGCTTGATCTTCAACTTCGCGTCGGTCAGCGACATCCGGCCGGGACTCTGCGAAGCCTGCGGACGCGGCGCCTCGGCCGGCCGCGAGTCCGCGGTGTCCGGCACGCTTGCACTGCTGTTCTGAACGACGAGGTCGTTCACCAGCGTGGCGACCAGCGAGCGCTGCTCCAGCAGATCCGGCGCATCCGGCTCCAGATCCAGGACTTCCATCACGATGTCGCTGACCTGATGCGCGACCTCCTGGCGCGGCAGCCGCTTGACGGTGTCGGGCTGCAGACGCTTGGCCACCATCGGACGGAGCATGTCGTAGAATCGCGTCAGACGATTGTCACCGCCTGTCCGCTCCAGCGCGTCCTTCGGTCCTGTCGCATCCGGTACCGAGCCCCCTACGGGAACCGGCCGAAGGGACATCTTGTCAGCTCTACTTGAGTCCATGGTGCGCCCCTACTTCCTGATGAGCTTGAACCAGTTTCGCTTGGATTTCTTGCTGTCGGTAATACCGCCCATGATGCGGGCCAAGCCGCCCATGGATTCGGTAATTCGAGCAGCGCCGCCGCCGGTGGCGAGCGGTTTGCCATTGATCGCCGCCTTGCTGGCCTTGGGATCCTCGGGAAACACGAAATCGATTTTCGCCCCGAGGCTCTTCTCGAATTCGCCAAGCGCGATCTCGCCCGCCTTGGCCAGGCCGACACGGTTGGCGATGATACTCAGCCTGGCATCCGGCGCCAGCGTCTCCAGGCTGGATCGGATGCGCAGGCAATCGCGCAACCCGGCCAGCGACAGGTCGGTGACCAAGGCGATCGAATTGGCCGATTGCAGAACCGTGGAGCAGGTGGCGACCAGGTGCCGCGGCAAGTCGATTACCACCACGTCGAAGATCCGCTTCAACTCGCCGATCAGCCGATCCACGGACTCCGCCTGCACCTGGATCTCGTGATCCAGCGGCTCTTCTCCCGACAGAACATAGAGATTGTCGCCGCAGCTGATCATGGCGCTGGCGACGAACAGCGAGTCGATCCGGTCGGGCTGCTCCAGCGCGCTGCGCAGCCCGGTTCCGGGATCGAGGTCGAGGCTGAGCGAGGCCGTGCCGAACTGAATATCGAGGTCGACCAGACCGACCTGTTTCTTGTGGCGGTTGGCGATCTGCCAGGCGGCGCCGACGGCGATGGCGCTGGCGCCGACACCGCCATGCGCGCCGATAACGGCGGTGAGCAGCCCGTTGGCGGCCTGCTCCGTCACGCCGTCGCGCTGATTGGCGGTCAGCATCGTGCGCCGCAGTTCCTGGCCGGAGATGGGCTTGACCAGATAGTCGGTCACGCCGGCCGCAACCAGGGCCCGGAACAGCCCGACATCGTTGTCGGGTCCGATCGCGCGGATGGTCGTCGCCGGGCCGCAAAGTTCGGCAAGCGCCGAGATTTCCGAGACCGGGGAGGCGGAACCGGTGATGTCGACGATCAGCAGTGCCGGCGCCCGGCCACCGCGCAGAGCCGCGATGGCGTTGCCGATGCTACCCTCGTTGACCTCGACGCCCTTGCCACCACCCGGTACGACCCGGCTGATGGTCTCCAGGGTTTCCGGATCCATGGCGAAAGCCATGACCGGCGGTTTCTTGCCGCCGGCCGCGCCCATCCCTTCCGAAATCTCTGACACAGCGCTCATCTTAGTTCGTCGCCTCTATTCTCAGAGTTTCGGTATCGCCCGCGCGATAACGATTGACGGCACGCGCCGCCGTCACGCCGTCCGTTGAACCGGCAGGCCGCCCGACCAGCAGGTCATCCGGATTCGCCACCATCCGGGCCAGATTCAGGCCCGTGGAACAGCCCGCCGGCATTTGCATGACACCCGGATTGACGTGCTCGACGCCGCTGTCCAGGCAGTTCGTCGGCAGGTAGTTGGTCCGCGTAAGCGATACCGTGACCTGATCGAACCCGACATTGCCCTCCGCCATTCTCACCGACGAAATGCCGAGATCCGCCAGCTCGGCGGCGACTTCGTTTTCCCGCGCCAAGGCGAAAGGACCGGAGGCGACGACGGTGATGTCGTCGCTCGTCTCGACACCCAGTTGCGACACGAATGACCGCAGTCCTGCCCGGGCAATGGGGTCCAGGCTGGCGCTGCCGGGCAGGAAGACCATGTCATGGTTCACCCGCACGGTCTCGGTGATGTAGGCATCCATCGACGGGCTCGATGGGATGTCGTAGCTGAACGGATTATTCGGATAGGTGCAGCCGGCGGTCAGGGCCATGCAAACGGCAAGAGCGGCCAGTCGGTTCCAGCCACGATGGTTCCGGGGGGTTCTCATGGAAGTCATTTCTGATCCCCTCACTTCAGGATGAAGCCGGCCGAGCCGACCAGTCCGCCAATCGGTGAACCGGCAACCATCGATCCGGCGCCCGGCCCTGACAGTCTTGCCACCGGCACCTGCTCAGCCGGCGCCGCCAGGCGGTCGGTCGGCAGGGCAATTTGATCGGCGGAGATCGGGGTGACGAGATACGGCGTCACCACAATCACCAACTCCGTTTCCGTGTGCTCGAAATCGGTCCGGTTGAACATCGCCCCGAGAACCGGCAGGTCCGACAGAAACGGCGTAAGGGACTCGGAATTGCGGAAGTTCGACTGGAACAGTCCGGCGATCACGAAACTCTGGCCGCTGCCCAACTCCACGGTGGTTTCCGCCCGCCGGATGCTGAGGCCAGGGATGGCCAGGTTGCTCAGCACGACGGCACCGTTGTTGGTCAGCTCACTGACCTCCGGCCGCACATGAAGGCTTATCCGACCCTCGCTCAGCACGGTCGGCGTGAATGCCAGGGAGACGCCAAACTCGCGAAATTCGAATGTTACGCGGCCCTCGTCGCTGACAGCGGACGGGATCGGGAATTCGCCGCCGGCCAGGAAGCTGGCAGTCTCGCCAGACAACGCGGTCAAGCTCGGTTCCGCCAGGATCCGGATCAGGTTCTCGGTCTCCAGCGCGTCGATCAGCGAATTGATCGAGACGTTGCCGCCCCGGTACCCGGCCAGGAGCGAACGATTGCCGACAACCGGGACGATGCCGGTGGTTCGGTCTTGCAGCAGAAACTGTCCGGTGGCGAGACTGAAGAAGAAATCACCGCTGTTGCTGACGGCCTCCCAGTCGATGCCGATCTCCTCAATCGCCGAGCGAGCCACCTCGGCTATTCGGACCTGAAGATTGACCTGCTGCGGCCCCCTGACAAAACTGCGATTGATGACGCGACCGCCTTCTTCCGGCGGTGGCACGATGCCCCAGGCCTGCGACTCCGCATTGGCAACCTCTTCGGCGGAATCGACCTCGCCGGTGAGGACGATGATATTGCCGGATGCACGCGCCCGGAGCGTCGCATCTTCGTTCTCTTCCTGGATGAGCGAGTTGAGCAGCGCGACGCCGAGACCGACGACGATGTCCCATTGCGCAACGATCTCCTCGTCCGGTCCGATCGCGTAGAGGTTGGTCTCTCCCGCCTGCCGTCCATAGAGGTAGATCAGTTGCGGCGACATGACCTCGACATCGGCAATCTCCGGGTCGGCGACGTAGACGGTCTTCGCCGGCGACGGCAGGCGAACGAGCTGGCCCAGGCCAAGGCCGAGATCGACCTGGGACACCTCGCCGGTGAGGATGGCCGGGTTCTGGCGAAAACTGTCCTGCTCGACCTCCTGCGCCGATGCCGGTCCAGCGGAGAGTGCCGCGATCACGATAACTGTTGCGATTCGCAACAGCCTTTTCGGAAGCATGTCCATGGTTCTTGATTCCCGCACTAGCGCTGCACTCCGTTGCCGCGAATGATGACGACCGCGCCGCCACCACCACCGCCGCCGATCAGCGCTGATACGTCGCGCGGCGATGTAAAGGTCTGTGCCTGACGGCGAATCGCATGCTCGTCTTCTCCTTCGAGAAGCAGATTCTGCGTCGGGTCGACATAGGCGGCGCTGGGGGTCTTTTCCTCGGTCTCGCCTTTCGAAGGTTCTTCCAAGGTGGCAATCAGCGACTCTTGATCCACCGCCTCCAACGGGCGAAGGACAAGGGTTATGGTGCCCAGCTGGGTCATCAGGGTGAATGCCTCGGCTAGGCGAGGCGTCACTTCGAGGGTCGCCGTCTTGCCAATCCTCGCCTGACCTTCCGGCGTGGCGAGCGCCTGATCGATGGCCAACACCAGGACGTCCTTGAAAATCGTCTCGCTCACCATCCTGCCCCGGCCGTCGCCGCCACCGCCGGGCTCATGGGTGAGGATGACATCGACCCGGTCGCCGGGTGAAATGAACCCCGCCGAGGCGCGGGTGTCGCTGATCGGCACCGAAACGGCGCGCATGCCGGGTTTGAGGACCGCTGCCATGAAGCCGCGCTCGCCGGGCTTGACCATCTTCACGTCGGTAACCGGTTCGCCCGCGGCCATTTCGACGCGGACCACGGAGCCGATGAATTCCTGGATGTCGCGAGCCCCCTGGACCGCATAGGACTGCGGGAGGTTATCGGTCGGCCAAGCCTGCCAGGCGAGGTTCTCCGGACGTACGATCAGGCCGCGCGGCAGGTTGGTGCGGGTCACCAGCACCATACGCTCGGGCGTGGTCGCAACCTCGATCTCGACCGGCACCAGCCCCTCGCGCTGCTCGGCAATCCAATTTTGTGCAAATATGACTGTCCCGACGCCAATCAGCAGCGCCAAGCCCAGTAGCACAACAACCCGCACAACCATTTGAGACCTCCTGTCCCGCGATCAGGTCCACAAGCCTGCCGCGACGAACAAACCGCCGGCAGCGATGGCGATACCGTATGGGAGCTTCGATTTGGCAATAGCACCGATCAGCGGAGCCAGCTCCTCGCCACCCCCAACCGCCATTCTGCGTCTGGCGAGCGCCGCCACCATGATCGCCACCGCGAGCAAGCCACCGGTGAGCGTGGTCACCAGAAGAAGCGGCACCAGCCACTCGGGCCCCGCCCACAGCGATACGGCCGCCAGCAGCTTCGCATCGCCGCCACCAATCAATCGGAGACTGAATGCGACAAACCCTGCCGCCAGAACCCCGGCGGCGATGACGATCGGAATCCAAAGCCGATCCAGAGCAGGCGAATTCGTCATCACCCAAACCGGATAGAGCGCCGCGATCGCGATCGGGATTCGGTTCGGGATCTTGAACGTCAATGCGTCGCTCACGAGCGCCCAGCAGAGCAGCCCGGAGAAGCACACGATCGCCAAATGACTGGCTGACAGCATTTCGATCACTACGAAGCGCCCTTTACGCAGTACCGACCCGGGTCAGGGCCGGAAAAACGAGGGGCGGGCGACCTGCGCCGCGCCGCCCCTCACACTTCAATCGACAGCTCCGGCCGGCGAGCCGGCCGGAGCCACCGAAAACGCCGTTAGCAGCCTGTGCCACCGGCCGCCGTGCAGGCGCCCGTCAGCTTCACCGCCACGATGTTAAAGATCGCCTCCAACGAGTTACCCAAAGCGCTAAGGGCAACGATGGCGGCAACCGAGACGAGGGCAGCGATCAGGCCATATTCGATGGCCGTAGCGCCGGACTCATCCTTCAAGAAACTACGGAACTTCGTAAGCATTGCAACGTACTCCTGGCTAGCGGTTCATAACCTACCGGGACAGTGTCCCTTCGAAACATGAATGAATCGTTAATCGACGCCCTTCAACTAGCCGGCGTTACTCGGTTATACTCTTTGTATCATGGTTAAAGATGGGTTTATTTTTGGATGATTTTTTTACTGACGACAGATATTACTTGAGTTCGATAGATAATTACGGGCTCAAGTGCTGCCGGAACATTCGCGGACCAGCCCCCGAACATGAGATTTATTCGATGTAGTAGATGCGAAATGTTCTGCCGGCCGTGGTGACTGGCTGATGCTCGGTAAGCCAGGAAAGCGGCTCGGCCAGACGTTCGCTCGCCCGCAAATGGGTCACGATCCAGCCCCGTGTGTCCGCAGCAGCGGGATCGAGCTCGTTGAAATCGGGCAGGCCGTGCCTCGATGGTTCGGCCGACCCCAAATAGAGCAAGTGGAAAGACTCGACTCCGAGACGGTCGAGTACGTGCGCCAGCCGTTCCAGGTCCTGGCCCCAATCGAGATCGCCCAGGATCAGGACACGTTCCGGCCGACTGCCCGCAAGCGCATTGAAATACGCCAGATGGTCGGGATGGGCGGCCAGGGGCGTCACCAACTGCCAGGCTGCCAAACAGACACCCGCCATCCGTTTCACGCCGTGTCGCGTGGACCACAGGCGCGCAATCCCGTAACCGGCCCCGACACAGAGCAACGTAATCACGGGCAGGATGTGCCGGACCCCGTAGTTCAGGTTGCTCGCGGCGGCGATGACGAACACGCTCGAGAAA
>JABDIP010000419.1 GCA_013003675.1 Inquilinus sp. | reverse complement strand
ACCCTGCACAGGCGGACTCTGCCGGCATCCTGGATCGCCGAACACTGGAAATAGGGAGGCGGCGCGCCCGGTTCGGCCGGAACGGCGGGTGGCTCAGGAACCGCGCGGCCGGCGCATGAAGGTGTGGTTGCCGATCACCGCGGCCACCGTAAAGCTGCGCGACCAGGATGGGGTGACCAGCCGATGGGCATAGTAGTAGTTGGCGCCATCGGTCGGATCCGGCGATTGGCCCAGCAACGCCTCGACGGCAACTTCGGCACTCTCGATCCACGCCTCGTAGACCCAGGGTTGCTCGCGGCGGCGGGCGTCATGGAGCGGGATGCGGTCGGACTTGCCGTCCTGTGTCCAGGAGAACTGCCGGTTCTGCCAGACGACGCCGCAGACGGTATCCGGATAGCGCCGGTTCTGTACGCGGTTGAGCGTGACATGGGCCACGGCGCTCTTGCCGTCGCGCCTCTCGATGCTCGACTCGAAGTAGATATTCTGCGTCAGGCAGAATACCTCGTCAGGGTCCAATTCCATTGCCGGCGTACCGAAGGTGGCCATGACGGCAACTAAGATCGACATCGGGGTCGACATACCTGCCTCCCAAATTGTTTTTCCTCGTTGTCGGCGTTATAGAAATTTTTACTAAATATATCAACGAAATTTTAAGTATTGTTAAACTAAGTTAACAAACAAGGTTAATGGACGTTACCGGCGCAAAGTTTTGAACTCCCGAAAACTGCTCTATTCTTTTCGACTACCGACTATCCGTCGTGTTCGGCCGGGTTCTTGAACGGATTATGTCTGGAGAAAAGGCGCGATGGGGCGTCGCACCCGAGGTTTATATGGTGGAGCCAAGGGGAGTCGAACCCCTGACCTCTACAATGCCATTGTAGCGCTCTCCCAACTGAGCTATGGCCCCACCGGGATCGGCCGATCGTCGTCTTTGGCCGAAAGGCATCTGGCGATCGTCCCGCACGGGACGCCAGAGCGGCGCATGTGTATCAAACGCCACGTGCCGGGTTCAAACGAAAAATCGCCGCTACCGGCTAGTCCTGCTCGGGCTTGTCATCGATCTGGATGATGTCGTCGTCACCCAGCTCCGACGCGTCCTCGAGAAGAACATCGGCGTCGGCATCGTCGTCATCGGTGTCGGCGACGTCGTCGTCCGACGCGGCCGCCGGCTTCTTGCTCGCGGTATCGTCGCCAACGTCATCGGCGTCGAGTACGACTTCCTCGACCTCCAACTCGTCCTCGGCTTCGACCTCGGCTTCATCGACCACCGCCGCTTCAGGCTTCGCGGCAGGCTTCTTGCGCGCCGGCTGAGCGATTTCCTCGAGAGCCGCGGACCGCGAACGGCGCGACTTCAGGAAGGCCTCGGGATCGTACGACGTGTTGCATTTCGGGCAGACGATCGGGTCGCGGCACATGTCGTAGTAACGCGTGCCACAACTGTGGCAGATGTGCTTCGCACCCCATTCCATCTTCGCCACGCCAGCTTCCTCCCTACACTCGATGCCTCTGTGGAGGCGCCTTTGCCACGGGACCGCGCCACTGTCAAAGCGAAAACGCGCCAGGGCGGTTGCAAGCGGCACTTGCTTCCGCCGCGGCGGCAGGCTGTGCTACTCACCCGCGGTCGCCTTGCCGGTACGAGGCGCCCTTATGCTCCGCCACCAAGGCCCGCCGATGCAGCAGCTGATTTCGACACCCTCCGCAGCGCTGAAGGGCAGGATCCGCGTTCCCGGCGACAAATCCATCTCGCACCGCGCCCTGATGCTCGGCGCCGTGGCCGTCGGCGCGACGGAGATCGCCGGCCTGCTGGAAGGCGAGGACGTCCTGCGCACCGCCGAGGCGATGCGGGCGCTGGGCGCCGAGATCCAACGCCATGAGGACGGCCGATGGACGGTGTACGGGGTCGGCGTCGGAGGGCTGACGGAGCCCGACCGGATCATCGACATGGGCAATAGCGGCACGGGCGCCCGGCTGCTCACGGGCCTGCTGGCGACTCATGGAGTGATCGCCTTCCTGACCGGCGACGCTTCCCTGGTCAAACGGCCGATGGCCCGGGTCACGGTGCCACTGGCGCGGATGGGCGCCGAGTTCGTCGCCCGCGAGGGGGGCCGGCTGCCGATGGCGGTGATCGGCACTCGTTCGCCGGTGCCGATTCGCTATGAAGTCCCGGTGCCGTCCGCTCAGGTCAAATCGGCCATCCTGCTCGCCGGCCTCAACGCGCCGGGCACGACGACGGTGGTCGAGAAGCACGCCACCCGCGACCACACCGAGAACATGCTGCGCCATTTCGGCGCCGAGCTGACCATCGGCGAGGCCGAGGAGGGCGGCGAGGCGATCAGCCTGACCGGCGAGCCGGAACTCCTGGGCTGCCCCGTGATGGTTCCGGGGGACATCAGTTCGGCCGCCTTTCCGATCGTCGCCGCGCTGATACGGCCCGATTCCGACATCACCATCGAGGCCGTGGGCATCAACCCGCGGCGGACCGGCATCCTCGACACGCTGATCGAGATGGGCGGCCGCATCGACCTGCTGAACCAGCGCGACGAGGCGGGCGAGCCGGTTGCCGACATCCGCGTTCGCGGCAGCGCGCTGTTCGGCGTTGACGTCCCACCCGAACGCGCGCCCAGCATGATCGACGAATACCCGGTCCTGGCCATGGCCGCCGCCTGCGCCGACGGTCCGACGCGGATGCTGGGCGTCGGCGAATTGCGGGTGAAGGAAAGCGACCGGCTGGCGATGACGGCGGCGGGTCTGGCGGCCTGCGGCGCTGCAGTCGAAGCGGGCGAGGACACTCTCGTGGTTACTGGCGACGGCCGGGCGCCGTCCGGCGGAGCGACGGTGAAGACCGACCTGGATCACCGCATCGCCATGAGCTTCCTGGTCCTCGGCCTCGCCGCGCGTGAGCCGGTCGCGCTCGATGATGCCGAGCCGATCGAGACCAGCTTCCCCGGCTTTTCCACGCTGTTGAACGGCTTGGGGGCGAAGATCGCTCCCCCGACCGGTCGATGATCGTCGCCCTGGACGGCCCCGCCGCCTCCGGCAAGGGCACGCTCGGTCGACGGCTCGCCGCGCATTTCGGGCTGCGCTACCTCGATACAGGGCTGCTCTATCGCGCCACCGGCCTCGCGGTCCTCCGCGCCGGTGGCGACCCGTCCGACCCCGAGGCCGCCACGACGGCGGCGCGGGCGTTGACCCCGGATCAGCTGCACGATCCGGCGTTGCGCCACGACGAGGCGGCACAGGCTGGCTCGATGGTCGCGGTGATCCCCGCCGTGCGCACGGCATTGCTGGCGTTCCAGCGGGACATCGCGCATCAGCCGCCGGGCGCGGTGTTGGACGGGCGCGACATCGGCACCGTCGTCTGCCCCGACGCCGACGCCAAGATTTTCGTGACCGCCGCGATGGAGGTCCGTGCCGAGCGGCGCTTCAAAGAGTTGCGGGCGCGCGGGCTTGACGCTATATACCCCGCGGTCCTGCAGGATCTTGTGCAGCGCGACGGGCGCGACAGCAAGCGAGCGGTGGCGCCGTTGCGACGGTCGGCCGACGCCTTGCTGCTCGACACCAGCGAGCTCGACGCCGATCAGGTGTTCGCGGCGGCGCTGGCGTTCATCGCCGACAAGACCGGCGGGAGCTAGAGACCGATCGCCGCCGTCCCCGGCATTCGACGGGGCGGCGACCCGGTGGCACGCTTTCCATTGCGGGATAACCCGCGGCGGGCCGACCGGTCGATCACCGAGGAGTATTCATGAGTGACACCGCCGCCGTTGAGGCAAGCTGGGCGGGCGAGGATTTTGCCGCCCTCCTGGAAGAATCGCTGGGCAAGACCGCCAGCTTCGAAGGAACCGTCGTCAAGGGAACCGTCATCGCCGTCGAGAACGACATGGCGCTGATCGACGTCGGATTGAAATCCGAGGGCCGGGTCGCCCTCAAGGAATTCGCCGCGCCCGGCCAGCCGGCCGAACTCAAGCCCGGTGACGAGGTCGAGGTCTATGTCGAGCGCATGGAAGACCGCAACGGCGAAGCCGTGCTGTCGCGCGACAAGGCTCGCCGCGAGGATTCCTGGACGCAGCTCGAAAAGGCGTTCAACGAGCAGAACCGGGTCACCGGCACGATCTTCGGCAAGGTCAAGGGCGGTTTCACCGTCGATCTGTCCGGCGCCGTCGCCTTCCTGCCCGGCAGCCAGGTCGACATCCGCCCGGTGCGCGATATCTCGCCCCTGCTGGGAACGCCGCAGCCCTTTCAGATTCTCAAGATGGACCGCAACCGCGGCAACATCGTCGTCTCGCGACGCGCGGTCCTCGAAGAGAGCCGGGCGGAAGCCCGTTCCGAGCTGGTGGCCGGCCTGAAGGAAGGCCAGGTGCTCGAGGGCGTGGTGAAGAACATCACCGACTATGGCGCCTTCGTCGATCTCGGTGGCGTCGACGGCCTGCTGCATGTCACCGACATCGCCTGGCGGCGCATCAACCATCCGACCGAGGCGCTACAGATCGGCCAGACGGTCAAGGTCCAGGTCATCCGCTTCAACCCGGAGACCCAGCGCATCAGCCTGGGCATGAAACAGCTCGAGGCCGATCCTTGGGAAGGTGTCGAGGCCAAATACCCGGTCGGCACCAAGTTCAAGGGCCGCGTCACCAACATCACCGACTACGGCGCCTTCGTGGAGCTGGAGCCGGGGATCGAGGGCCTGGTCCACGTGTCGGAGATGAGTTGGACCAAGAAGAACATCCATCCGGGCAAGATCGTCTCCACCTCGCAGGAGGTGGAAGTGATGGTGCTCGACGTCGACCCGCAGAAGCGCCGGATCAGCCTCGGCCTGAAGCAGTGCCTGGAGAATCCGTGGGACGGCTTCGCCGATCGCTTCCCGGTCGGCACCGAGATCGAGGGCGAGGTCAAGAACATCACCGAATTCGGCATGTTCGTCGGCCTTCCCGGCGATATCGACGGCATGGTGCACTTGTCCGACCTGTCCTGGTCGCAATCCGGCGAGGAGGCGATCCAAGAGCACAAGAAGGGCGATCAGGTGACCGTCAAGGTGCTCGATGTCGACATCCACAAGGAACGCATCTCCCTCGGCATCAAGCAGCTCGAGGAAGACCCGTTCGAGAAGTCGGCGGCGACCATCCGAAAGGGCGCCATCGTGACCTGCACGGTCAGCCAGATCACCGACGGCGGCATCGAAGTCGCCGTTGGCGATGACGGGATGACCGGCTTCATCCGCAAGTCCGACCTGTCGCGGGAACGCTCCGAACAACGCCCCGACCGCTTCGCCGTCGGCGAGAAGGGCGACGCCAAGGTGACCCAGTTCGACCGCGCCAGCCGCAAGGTCTCGTTGTCGATCAAGGCGCGCGAGGTCGAGGAAGAGAAGAAGGCGATGGCCGATTACGGCTCTTCCGACAGCGGCGCCTCGCTCGGCGACATCCTTGGAGCGGCGCTGAAGAAGGCGCAGGCGACGAAGGGCGGATCGGCGGCCGAAGAGGAGCCGGCCGATGAGGAACCGGCTGCGGCTGCGGCGGAAGCGGTCGCGGAGGAAGCCGCCGTGGACGAAGCGGTAGCCGAGGAGCCGGCGGCAGAGGCCGAAGTGAAGGCGAAGCCCAAGAAGGCCGCGGACAAAGCGGTAGCCGAAGAAGAGCCGGCGGCAGAGGCCGAAGCGAAGGCGAAGCCCAAGAAGGCCGCGGACAAAGCGTTAGCCGAAGAGCCGGCGGAAGAGGCCGAAACGAAGGCGAAGCCCAAGAAGGCCGCAACCAAGGCGGCGGCAAAGCCGAAGAAGGCCGCCGCCAAGACCAAGAAGGCCAGCACCGCCAAACCGGAGAAGGCCGAGGCGACCGGCGACGACGAAGATGCGGCCACCGGCGACGCGTTGTCGGCGGACGACGCCTGATCCGGTGTATCGGATCGAACGGTTAAGAGGCCGTCGCGCAGCCGCGCGGCGGCCCTTTTTCGAGTGGATCGCAAGAAGCCGGCAACCCGCCGGAAAGTCTCGTATTTCAAAGGGCTTATCTTGCCTTACGGATTTGGCTCTGGCACGATCCGCAACGGTGGCTGGCTTGCCGGCCGCCGAATTCGGGGTGCTGCAGGCAGCGCGCCCGCCGCAGGCGCCGGTTCGGTCGATACAGCGCGAGGGTTGGGGCGCCCCGCGCTGGGAGCATTGACGGGACCGCTAAAAAACAGGCTGCGCCGCCGCATTCTGGGGGCATCGTCGATGACGAAATCGGAACTGATCATGCGCTTGGCCGAGCGCAACCCGCATTTGTATCAACGCGATGTCGAGAAGATCGTCACCACGATCTTCGACGAGATCGCCGC
>JABDIP010000418.1 GCA_013003675.1 Inquilinus sp. | reverse complement strand
CTCGTTGGCCTCGAAGCCGTCCATCTCGACCAGCAACTGGTTCAGCGTCTGCTCGCGCTCGTCATTGCCGCCGCCCAGGCCGGCGCCACGATGGCGGCCGACCGCGTCGATCTCGTCGATGAAGATGATGCAGGGCGCGTTCTTCTTGCCCTGCTCGAACATGTCGCGGACCCGGCTGGCGCCGACGCCGACGAACATCTCGACGAAATCGGAACCCGAGATGGTGAAGAACGGCACATTCGCCTCGCCGGCGACGGCACGGGCGACCAGGGTCTTGCCGGTGCCCGGCGGGCCGACCAGCAGCACGCCCTTGGGGATCTTGCCGCCCAGGCGCTGGAATTTCTGCGGGTCCTTGAGGAACTCGACGACTTCCTCCAACTCCTGCTTGGCTTCCTCGACCCCGGCGACGTCGTCGAACGTCACGCGGCCGGTGCGTTCGGTCAGCATGCGGGCGCGCGATTTGCCGAAACCCATCGCCTTGCCGCCGCCGCCCTGCATCTGGCGCATGAAGAAGACCCAGATGCCGATCAGCAGCAGCATCGGGAACCAACTCAACAAATAGGTGAAGATCGACGGCGAATTGCTGTCGTCCGGCATCGCGGAGATTTCGACACCGGCCTCGCTCAGCCTCTCGACCAGCCCCGGATCGTCCGGCGAATAGGTCGAGAAGGTGCCGCCGGTGCCCTTGTACTGCCCGTCGATGGTCGGCCCCTTGATGGTGACCCGCTGGACCTGGCCCCGCTCTACATCCTCGATGAACTTGCTGTAGGCGATCGGCTGCTGCGACCCGGGCGTGCTCTGGCGCTGAAAGAGGTTGAACAGCGCCACCAGCAGCAGCGCGATGATGATCCACAGCGCGAGGTTCTTGCCGAAATTGTTCACGGGCCTATGCCTCTCATCGTCCGGGTTTCGCTGGCCGCGCTATGCGTTCGGCCCAGCCGGCTCGGTTCGGGTTCGTTCGTTAGATAATGTGGCTTGCGTCTTAAGCAACTGCAAATCCTGGTGGGACCACGGGCCGCACCGGCGCATAGGTCACATCGCATAGGGGCATCTTACACAATTCCCGCGCCTCGGCGGATGCGACAAATTTCGGGGCGGCGATCAAGGTGTCGCCCTGCCACAACCCGGGGAGTGCGGCGGCGACGACGGCGGGCAGCCCCGGTTTCAGCGCATCGGCCGCCTTTGCCGCGATCCGCCCGGCGGTTCCCAGGCGGCGCACGGTCAGCGGCCGGTCGATGCCGTTCAGCCGGGGCAGCCGCAGACGGAAACGCCGGTCCCAGAGGAGTGGCTGATGCGGCGCCCGCAGGGCCGCCGGATCGATCGCGAGAAGCTCCTTCGCCGCCGCCGGCTCGCGACAGATCAAGAGCCGGCCAGATTTCTTCCGGGGCTGGACGCGACAGCCGGCGAGCGTGCGGCCACCGCCGAGCCCCCCGTCGAGCACGGCGGCCAGCAACCGCTCCAGGCGCTCCAGGCGCGGCGGATACCCGCCACCGACGCCCACCGCCGTCAGGCAGGACGACAGCGCCCGTAGCGCCACTTCGCGAGGCTCGGCAGCCAGGGCGGCGCCGTCGAGGACGATATAGCCCTCCGGCAGGATCGCCGCCGCCTCGGCGAGCAGTCGGGCGGCGGCCCGATCGAGCGCCGCCCGGGCGCGCCCGGCCCGGCGCGCGGTGTCCGCCAGCCGCCCGGCGGTGAGCCCCTCGCCGGCCAATAGCGGCACCAGCCGCCGCAGGCGGGCGCGGGCGAAACGGTCGTCGCGGTTCGACGGGTCCTCGAACCATTCCAGCCCGGCGGCGGCACAGACCGCCGTCAGCGCGCCCTTGGGCACCGCCAGCAGCGGCCGCAGCAGCCGAACCGCCGCCGTCTCGCGCATCGACGCCATGCCGGCGAGCCCGTCGACGCCGCTGCCCTTGGCGAGGCGCAGCAGCACGGTTTCGGCCTGGTCCTCCAGCGTGTGGGCGATCAACAGGTGGAGAATCCCGGCCTCGACGCAGGCCGCCTCGAGCAGCCGATAGCGGGCGTCGCGCGCCGTCGCCTGAACCGCGGCGGTGACCGGCCCATGCCGCCAGACAAGAGTGCGATGGGCGATGCCACGGCGCTCCAGCCGGCGGCCCAGATCGACCGCCTCGGTGGCCGAATCCGGCCGCAGCCGGTGATCGACGGTGAGTGCCAGCACGGAACCGCCACGGTCGCGGGCCCAGCGGTCGGCAAGCAGACAGAGGGCCATGCTGTCGGCGCCGCCGGAAACCGCGACGGCGAGGCGCGGGCCCGGCTCGAAGGGGCCGCCGGCATCCAGTGCCGCGGCAAAGGTATCGGCGACGGTCGGGTCCGGCACGCCGGTCTCGTTTCCTCGGCCGATGCTAGGAGGTGCAGTCCAGCCGGTTGCGCTCCTGCGCCGCGCGGCGCTTGACCCCGGTCGGTGCGTCGGGAAACTCGATTTCGAGCTGATTCAAGGTCAGGCAGGCATCCTCGCGGTTGCCGCCCGCCGCCAGCGCCATACCCAGCTTGAGCAGGCTGTCGACCGCCTTGGCGCCCTCGGGAAACGACTGATAGCCCTGCGCGAACGAAATCGCCGCGTCGTCGTAGCTGCCGCGCACGTAGTAGGTCTCGCCGAGCCAGTAATAGGCATTGCTGGTCAACTGGTGATCGGGGTGCGCATCGGCGAACAGCAACAGGGCGCGCTCGGCGTTGTCGTAGTCGCCCTGGGCCAGCAGACCGTAGGCGTAGTCGTACTGAGTGGCGACGTCGCCGGCCGGCAGGCGCACCCCGCCGGTGGCCGCCGACGCCGTGGCGGAACGGGCGGCCGGCGCGGGGGCGGCGGTGCCCGATGGGACCGACGGCGCGCCGAGGGCGCCCGGCGCGCCGGTCGCCGCACCGGCAGCGCCGGCTGTCGCGGAGGCGGCCGGCGACAATGACGTCCCGTCCGCCGATGGCGGAGCGCCGTCCAACAGGCTGAGCCGGAACTCGATGTCGGCGATGGCGCGGTCGAGCCGCTCGCTCATCTGCCGCACGTGGAATTGGGATTCTTCGACCCTGCCGGTGATCTCGCGGAGCTGCCGTTCGATCTGCGACAGCCGGATCTCGAACTGGGCGGCATAGTCGTCGGGCAGCGGCGCCGGTGCCACGCCGGCGGCGCCGCTGGCGGACGGCGAGGGCTGTTCGCCGCGATAGACCTGCAGATTGAGCGTCTGCATTTCGCGCTCGAGGCGGATGACCCGGTTGATCAGCGATTCCACATCGGTGCGCTGCGCCCAGGCCGTCGGCGCGAACAGGGTCGCCGCCAGGGCGAGCACCGCGACGCCGCCGGCGCGACGTCGCGCCGACCGGCCGAAGATGGCAGCGGACCGCCGATTTCGTGGGAACCGAACAGTGCCGGACATCGTAAGCGCTCTCCATGAACCGACGCCCGCGACCACCCCCTCGGGTCGCGGTCCTTCGCATGGCGACGCTGGTCGAGTATCCCGGCAAAAATAAGGCGCCACGCCCGGCCGGCCCGCGCTTTGGCGGACCGGCGGACGTGGCGCCCTATCTCTCGATCGTCCGCCGGCCGGGGCCGGCG
>JABDIP010000417.1 GCA_013003675.1 Inquilinus sp. | reverse complement strand
TCGACCACCGAGGTAAACGGCGATTGCAGAACGATCGCCGCGACCGGGCGCTCCACCGCCATCTGGACCGCGACCCCTGTCCCCAGGGATTCGCCGTACAGAACGGTCCGCGACGGCGGGACTCGGTTCGCGGCGAGCCAGTCCAGGGCCGCCCGTCCGTCCGTGTACAAGCCGGCCTCCGCCGGCGAGCCGGGATTTCCGCCGTAGCCGCGGTAGGACGCCAGCAACACGCCATATCCGGCGTCGTGGTAGGGCTGTATCAGGCCGGCCCGATGGCCGTGATGGCCGGCATTGCCGTGGAAGTAGACGATGGTCGGCAGGCCGCCGGCCGCCTCGCGGTGGAGGGCGGAAAGCGTCAGGCCGTCTGCCGTCCGGTAGGTGATCTCCGCGAAGCCGGCGCCGCGCGCGACGGCGGCGCTTGGCGGTTCGGTGTCCGGGTGGAAGACGGGATTGCAGGCGGTCGCGAGAATGACCAGGCACAGCCAGGAGCGGCCGGACGTCCGGGCCGGCTTGCTCATTGCCCGCTTGCCGTGTCGTCGGCGACCAGACCGCCAAGGAATGCCAACACCAGCTCGCTGATCCCCAGGGCATTGAGGTTGTTGTGCCCGCCGCCCGGAATGAAATGGGCGGCCTTCGGTTCCGGCGCCGCCTCGAACAGGCGGCGACCGAAGCGTGATGGGATCACTCCGTCGGACTCACCGTGGAGCACCAGCAGCGGCGCGGCGACCTGGCCGATCTTCGCCAGGCTGTCATAGCGATCCCACATCAGCAGTCGGACCGGCAGGAACCAATAGGCGTTCTGGCCGACATCGACCGCCGAGGTGAACGGCGACTGCAGGACAAGGCCGGCGACCGGGACCTCGGTCGCCATCTGCACGGCAACGCCGGTGCCCAGGGATTCGCCATAGAGCACGACCTTGTCCGCCGCGATCCCCTGCCCCGCCAGCCAGTCGAGCGCGGCACGGCCGTCGGCGTAGAGCCCCTGCTCGCTCGGCCGGCCCGGATTGCCGCCATAGCCGCGGTAGCCGGCCAGCAACACCCCATAACCGCGACCGGCATAGGGCAGGATCGCGAAGGCCCGGTCGCCGTGATGGCCGGCGTTGCCATGGAAATAGACGAGGGTCGGCAGATCTCCCGCCGGCGGATGAAACCAGCCGCCCAGAGCTTGGCCGTCCGCCGCGGTGTAGGAGACCGTCCGCATCAATCCGCCGGTCGCCCGCTCCGCGTCCGCGGCCGGACCGGCCGGGAAATACAGCAGGCTGCGCTGGAAGAAGAAGGCGGCCGCGACCGCGACACCATAGAAGAACACCGTCGCGACCAGCCACTCCATGGCCCGCCGCCTCAAGACCCGACCACCGCCGGGTCGGGCAACGGCAAGGCCGGCCTGCGCGGCGCGGCGGGGCGGCGGCCTGCAATGGGGAGAAGCGGTGGATGTGTCGGCATGGGGACGATTGGAGCGTTTCCTTGCCCTACCTGAACAAGGAGCGATGCCCGGTCGGGCGTTGGTGGAGGGCTACACGCCTTCCTTGGAGCCGGTACGCCGGTCGTAGAAATCGACAAGGCGCGCGACGGCCAATACCGCCACCGCCAGTCCGATCACCACACCTGCAAAGATGGTCGCCATGCAAATTGTTCCCGTCGGCGATAGTTCGCTATTCCGCCGATCCATCACGATGATAAATCGATTAACGAACGAATCAAGCCAACCGATGGCAGGTTAAGGGCATTTGTGCGAAAGCGGGGTTAACGCTTTCGGTTAATGACCCAAAATGCCACGGCCGAACCGGCTCAGGGCGTCGCGTCGGAATCGAGCGGGAAGATCGGCCGCCGGACCCGCGAGAAGGTCAGCGCGCTATAATCCGACGTCGTCACGCCGACCCCGGCGCACTCGACCACATGGCGGACCACCGGCCAGAAGCCGGCGCGCCAATGCACCCGCGATTTCAGCATGATGAAGCGCTTGGCGGTCGGCTCGATGCCGAGGCTGCGCAGGCAGCCGAGATCCCACGGCTCGTGGTGCCGCTCGATCACCACGATCTCGACCTTGCCGGTATCGAGCACCGCGGTTCGCCCCATGCCGACCTTGACGCCGGTGTACATCGGCCCGCGGATGACGAACTCGCCGTCGCAAAGAAGCTTGACGCGGCCGCTCACGGTCAGCGGTTCGCCGGCTCGGCCGATCGACGGCATGGCGAGCTTGCCGCCCAGAGGCAGCGTCACCTCGGCGCCGACCCCGGCCTTCGCCATCGCCGCCACCGCCGCCGGGTCGTGGAGGGCGAAGGCGGCGACGTCCTCCAGCCCCTGGCGCAGGATCTCGGCCAGCACCGCCGTCACGTCCTGGGTGCCGCCGGAGCCGCAATTGTCGCAATGGTCGAGCAGCAGCACCGGCCCCTGATCGAGCCGGGCCGCCCGCGCCACCGCCGCCGCCGCCGGCTCGCTGCGATAGACGAAATCGTGGCGGGCCGACCAGGCCTGGTCGAGGATCTCGTCGCGGATGCGGATCGCCGCCTCGTGATCGCCGTCGGTGACCGCCACCACGCTCAGGCCCGCATCGCGGATGTCGGCGTGCGGAAAGCCGCCGAACACCGAGACGGCGAGCGCCCCCTCTTCCTCCGCCCGGCGGGCGGCGGCGATCAATTCGTGCATCGGCGCGTCGGCCGTGCCCTGGCGCATGATGTGCGGCAGCATCGGCCGGCTGCCCCAGACCATGGCCGGCCGGCAGCCGCCCTTGAGCGCGCGGAAGGCGATACTGCCGGCCTGCTGCCCGGTCTCGTACATGTCGGTATGCGGATAGGTCTTGAAGCCGGTCACCACGTCGGCGTTGTCGACGATCCGGTCGGACAGATTGCCGTGCAAATCGAGGGCAACGGCGATCGGCGTCGTCGGCGCCAGGCCGCGCAGCCGGGCGACCAGCTCTCCTTCCCCATCCTCGTGGCTCTCGGTCACCATCGCGCCGTGCAGGTCGAGCAGCACGAGGTCGCAGCCCTTGGCGACGTCCTCGGCGATGGCGTCGCTCAGCCGGGCATAGGCGTCGTCGTCGACCGGGCCGCTCGGCCACGCCTCGGCCGCCACCGGGGTGACGATCTCCGCCCCCTCGGCGCGGGCCAGGTCGATGAACGCGCCCATCGGCGTCGCCGTGCCGGCATAGGCGGCCAGCGCGTCCAGCCCCCAGGCCGGCCCGTCCTTGCCGAACCGCTCCAGCGGCGTCGGCACCGGCGAGAAGGTGTTGGTCTCGTGCTTCATCATGGCAATGACGACGCGCATCGGCCTCCCCCGAGGTATTCCTCATTCCTTGACCGCGAGGATAGCGCAGCCGCGACCGCGCTTCACGCGCCGACGGCGGAATAATCCGGCTTCTGGCGTGTCCACTGTCCACACGCCGGGCGACGCCGGCAGGAGCCAGCGACGCGAATGGAGCGAGATGATATCAGCCGCGAACGGGTCGACAGCGGCGACCGGGATCGGTACACCGGACTGGGCGGCCTGGCTGGCGCCGATGCCGGCCGCCGCGCCCTGGCGCTGCGACGGATTGTCGATGTCGGACCGTAACAGCCTGATCGAAATGGAACTTCCGCGCTTGCGCCGTTTTGCCTGGGCGCTGACCCGCGACCCCGATTGGGCCGACGATCTGGTGCAGGATTGCATCGAGCGCGCCCTGAGCCGGTGGTCGAGCTGGCGCGGCGACGGCAGCCTGCGGGCTTGGCTGTTCGCGATCCTGCACAATCTGTTCGCCAATGGCGCCCGGCGCCGCGGCCGCTTCCGCGCCCTGTTCCGCAGCGATGGCGAGGTGCCGGAATCGTCGACGCCGGCGACCCAGCAATCCAGCATGGGGTTGCGCGACCTCGATCTGGCGCTCCAGCAATTGCCGCCGGAGCAGCGGCAGGTGGTCCTGCTGGTCGGGGTGGAAGGCTTCAGTTATGCCGAGGTGGCGACGATCATCGGCTCGCCGATCGGCACGGTGATGTCGCGGCTGTCGCGGGGCCGCGAGCGGCTGCGCGGTTTGCTGGCGACGGACGAGGCCGGTGGCGGGCCGGTCCTGCGGAGGATCAAGTGATGGCCTCTCCCGGCACCCCCGTCTCCGCCGACGACCTCAACGCCTATGTCGACGACGCGCTGGACGACGCCCGTCGGATCGAGGTCGAGGCGTATATCGACAACCATCGAGAGGCCGCCGAAATGGTGGCGGCCTACCGCCACATGAACGAGGGCATGCGGGCACTGTTCTGCACCGGCGCCCTGGGCGAGCCGCCGGCCGCGCTCAGGCCGGCGGCCGTGGCGCGCCGGGCGGCGGACCGTCGGCGCCGGCGGCTGGCGCAGGCCGCGGCTGCGGTCTTGCTGTTGCTGCTCGGCGGCGGTGGCGGCTGGGCGCTGCGCGACGTTCTGGCACCGGCGCCCGACCCTCTGGTCGTCGCGCTGACCCAGGACGCGGCCAGGGCGCATCGCATGTATGTCGCCGAGATGCGCCACGCGGTCGAGGTCGGCGCCGAGGAGGCGCATCTGTTCCGTTGGCTTTCGAACCGGCTCGGCGGCGAGGTGCGGGCACCGGATTTGGCGGGTCAGGGGTTCCGATTGGTCGGCGGGCGCCTGCTGCCCTCCCACCATGGCCCGGCCGCGCAGTTCATGTACGAGAACGCCGAGGTCGAGCGGCTGACCCTCTATATCCGCGCGATCGACGGCGAGGACGGCGCCAGCTTCCGCTTCGTCGGCGAGGACGGGGTCAACGCCTTCTACTGGGTCGACGGCCAGTTCGGCTATGCACTGATCGGTGCCGTCGAGCGCGAGCCACTGTTGCGAGCCGCGCGGCAGGTCTATGCCGATCTGACCGGCGGCTGAGGGCCCCCGTCTGTGGTGCCGAGTGTGAGCACGATCTTGCCGATGTGCTTCTTGGACAGGAACGCGGTCTGCGCGTCGGCGATCCGTTCGAGCGCGAAGGTTTCGGCGACGATCGGGGATATGCGCCCGCGCTCGATGTGGTCGACCAGGTTGGCGAATACCTCGGGCTGCAGCACCGTGCAGCCGAACAGGCTGAGATCCTTCAGATAGAGGGTGCGGACGTCCAACTCGACCATCGGCCCGCCGATCGCGCCCGCCACGGCATAGCGTCCTCCCGGGCGGAGCACGTCGAGCAGTTCCGGCCATTGCGGCCCGGCGACCAGATCGACCACGACATCGATGCTGTCCCGGCCAAGCGTTTCGACGACGTTGTCCTCGCGGGCAAGCGTCCGCTCGGCGCCGAGGCGGCGTAGCGCTGCCGATTTCGCCGGACTGGTCACGGCGATGACCCGGGCTCCGCGAGCCTTTGCCAATTGAATCGCCGCCGATCCGACACCGCCCGACGCGCCGGTGACGAGGACCCGGTCGCCCGGCCCGACATTCGACCGGGTCAGGAGGTTTTCCGCCGTGGAGTAGGAGCACGGGAACGACGCAAGCTCGGTGTCGCTGAGCGCGCTCTCGATCCGGTGGGCGTGCCGCGACGCAACCACGGTGTATTCGGCAAACCCACCGTCGCATTCCGAGCCGAAATACCAGGGCCGCTCAAGCTCCTGCCCGTTCGCTTCCCGGATGCACGGCTCGACCAGGACCCGTTCGCCGATCCGGTCAGGGTCGATCTCCTCCCCCACCGCGACGATCCGACCGCAGACGTCGGCGCCCTGGATGCGCGGAAAATGAATCGGCGCGCCGGCCCAGCTTGCGTCCTCGTCGGCGCCATCCTGCTTCGAATACCAGGCCGTCCTTGTGTTGATATCGGTGTTGTTGACGCCCGCCGCGGCCACGTGAATTAGCACGTCGCGGGGGCCCGAGCGGGGAACCGGGATGTCGTTGCGCATCTCGAGCTTGTCGAGATCGCCATGCCCGGTGAGCCACACGCCGCGCATCGTTGTCGGCAGGTCACTCATAGGGCGTCCTCCTCGTCGTGCCCCGGGGAACCTCTCCGGTGCGGACGAGCACGTCGCCGCTCTTCAGGCGGCGATCTTGATCTAGACCGCGTCGCGCAAGCCATAGGCGGCATAGGCGGTGCGCAGGAACAATCGCCGGAGTGCCGGCACCGGGAAACGCTTCGGCGGCTGGGCCACCACCGCCGGCAGCACTTCGCTCGGCTGCCCACCGGCGATCAGCGCCGATGCCGCGCGGCCGGCCCAGGTGCCGGTCGCCACGCCATTGCCGTGATAGGCCAACGCGTAGAAGACGCTGGGATCCTCCTTCAACGCGCCGACCATCGGCGTGCGCCGCGCCGACATGGAGGCAAGCCCCGACCAGGAATGGCTGTTCGGCGGCATCGCCCAGTCGGGGAACTGGGCGTGGAACCAGCGGGTGAGCCGCGCCTGGCTGGCCGCCTGACCGGCCTCGCCGCCGACCGTGTCGCCGCGGCCGCCGAGCAACAGCCGGCCATCGGCGAGCAACCGGCCATAATGCAGCAGATGGCGCGAATCCCACAGCGGCGTCTCGGTCGTCCAGCCGAGCTTGGCGCGCTCGTCCTCGCTCAGCGGCTCGGTGGTGACGATGCTGGAAATCACCGGCAGGGCGGTGCCGGCCAGGGCCGGGTGCAGCGCGTCTTCAGTATAGCCGTTGGTGGCGATCAATACCTGTCCGGCGTGCACGCTGCCGGCGCGGGTGATCAGGCGGTGCTTGTGTCCGA
>JABDIP010000407.1 GCA_013003675.1 Inquilinus sp. | reverse complement strand
GCTCGGCGCCGCCCATCAAATCGGCGCCGCCGATCACGGTGGCGGCGATGACGCGCAGCTCGACGGTCGTGCCGAGCGCGTTCGTGACGGCGCCGAGCCAGCCGAGCTGGAGGATCGCGGCGAGTGCCGCCGTGGTGCTCGACAGCACGTAGACGGAGACCTTGATCAGGTCGACCGGCACGCCGGTCAGGCGCGCCGCCTGTTCATTGCCGCCAATCGCATAGACGTGCCGCCCCCAGACGCTGAACTTGAAAATCAGGGCAAAGATCACCGTCAGGACCAGCAGCACGACGACCGGGTTGGCGACACCGAGGCTGGTGCCGCCGCCAATCGCCAGATACAGCTCCTCGTCCGGCCCGAATTGGTAGACCATCTTATTGTTGGAGATCACCAGCGCCATGCTGCGGGCGATGCTGAGCATGCCTAGGGTCACCACGAAGGGCGAAAGCTTGAGATAGGCGATCAGCGCGCCATTCACGGCGCCGCAGATCAGCGCCGTCATCAGCCCGACGCCGGCGCCGACGAAGAGCGGGTATCCGGCATCGAGGACCAGCCCGGTCACGATGCCCGATAGACCCATCACCGATCCGACCGACAAATCGATCCCGGCGGTGATGATGACCGCCGTCATGCCGAGCGCGATGATCCCGATGAACGCGAAATTGCGGGTCACGTTGAAGATGTTGTTGCCGGTCGCGAACGCCTCCGACACGAAGGACATGACGATGCAGATCACGATCACGGCGACGGTCACCCAGAACGCCTGACTGCCGATGATGTGATGCGTCCAGCCGCCTTCACGCTGGCTGGTGACATCGCTGATCGATACGTTGGCGGTCTTGCGGCCCCCCGGTCCCTCATCCATGCGCGTGCCCACCCTCGGCGGAACCGATGGCGCCGGTGATCAGGCCGGTGATTTCCTCGGGCGAACTATCGGCGGTTTTCTTGTCGGCGACCTTGCGGCCGCGCCGCAGCACCATGACACGATCGCAAACGGCGAAGACGTCGGGCATGCGATGGCTGATCAGGATGACGGCCATGCCCTGGTCCATCAGTCGCTTGATCAGATCCAGCACCTCGGCCACCTGCCGCACGCTGATCGCCGCCGTCGGCTCGTCCATCAGCACGATCTTGGCGTCGGACAGCCGGGTGCGGGCAATGGCTACGGCCTGGCGCTGCCCCCCGGACATGCTGCGCACCAGATCGCGGGGCCGGGTTTCGGATTTCAGCTCCTCGAACAGCGCGCCGGCGCGCTCGTACATGGTCGTGTAGTCAAGAAAGCGGAACGGCCACGGACCCTTCTTCGCCTCACGGCCGAGGAACACATTGGCGGCGGCCGTCAAGTTGTCGCAGAGCGCGAGCTCCTGATAGACGACCTCGATGCCCTTCTCACGGGCCTGGATCGGTTTCTGGAAGTGGACGTTTTCCCCGTCCAGATTCAGCTCGCCGCCGGAGGGCGGGAAATTGCCCGCCATAATCTTCACCAGGGTCGACTTGCCGGCGCCGTTGTCACCCATCAGACCCAGGGCCTGCCCAGGCTCGATGGAGAAGCTGACACTTTCCAGCGCCTGGATCGCACCGAAGTGCTTGGAGATCCCGCGGGCTTCCAGCAAGGCCATCGATTTCCTCCCAAACCCGCACCGGCGATTTTTCTCGCTCTTTCGCAGGGCGTCACCGCAGACGGGCGACGAACACCATTACAACGCTACACGTCACCCCAACCCGGCGCAAAGGGAAACCTAGAATGAATATTCCCTTGCCGCCCATATTTGGAACGCACGATACCGCGCCCATGCCGAGAAGCGGCGGGCCGGCCCCTCATCCGCCGGCGGCCAACACGTCGCGGTTGACCACCAATTCCGGGTCGAGCCGGCCGTCGATACCGTCGAGGGCATTCCGCGCCGTCGCCAGCCCCATCCGGGCGGCGCATTCCTCGGTCAGGCCGGCGGTGTGCGGGCTGAGCAGCACGCCATCCAACCCCAGCAGCGGATGATCGGCCGCCGGCGGTTCGCGGTCGAAGGTATCGATGCCGGCGCCGGCGATACGGCCGGCGCGCAATGCCTCGGCCAGCGCCGTCTCGTCGACCAGCCCGCCGCGGGCGGTGTTGACCAGATAGGCGGTCGGCTTCATCGCGGCCAGATCGCCGGCGCCGATCATGCCGACAGTCTCCGGCGTCCGCGGCAGGTGCAGGGTGACGAAATCGGCCGCCACCAGGGCCGCGCGCCAGTCATCCGCCTTTTCCACGCCGGCTTCGGCCATGGCCCCGGCATCGACATGGGGATCGTAGGCGACCGGCCGCATGTCGAAGGCGGCGGCGCGTTTCGCCACCTCCCGGCCGATCCGGCCGAACCCCATGATCAGCAGCGTCTTGCCGTCAAGTTCGGTGGCCGCGAAGCTGTCGCGGATCGCCCAGCCGCCGTCGCGCACCGCCCGGTCGTAGGAGCGGCAGCGCTTGGCCAGGGCGAGGATGAAGAACATTGCGTGCTCGGCGACGGTCACCGCGTTGACGTTGCCGACCACGGTCAGGGGTATCCGCCGGGCGGTCAGCGCGTCGACCGGGACGTTGTCGTAGCCGACGCCGTGCCGCGAGACGACCTTCAGCCGGGTCGTCGCGGCCACGGCACTTGGCGGCAGGATGGCAGTGCGAACGATCAGCGCGTCGGCCTCCGGCAGGCGGGCGACGAATTCCGCCTCGGTCGGGTCGTCGATCGATTCCAGCGTGACGTCGCCCCGCGCCTCCAGCAGGGCCATGCCGGCAGGGTGGATCCGCCCGGTCAGCAGGATGTGCGCCATTCCGTTGCCCCTAGAATCGAATGCCTGTGTCCAATCCCCTCTCTCCGTGCGGGAGAGGGAGGGTGAGGGGTTCTGCCGGACCGGGACGCCGTCGCCCTTGCGGTCCGATCCGACGACCGGATCGCCCGCCGGGATCATGTGCGCGGCGGACGCCGCGCGTCCCCTCACCCGGCTCGCTGACGCTCGCCGACCTCTCCCGCAAGGGGAGAGGTGAGCTTTGAACGCTCTCGCCGAATTTCACGTTCAATAGGTGCCGCCGCCGGCGGCTGGGTCGGTCGCGCGCAGGCCGGCGACCGCCGCCTTGGCCCCGGCCGCCATGAAGCGTGAGTCAGAGGCTATGGTGACGAAGCGATAGCCGGTTTCGATCATCCGGCGGGCATAGGCCGGCGTGCCGTTGTGGATGCCGGCGAGGACCCCCTTCTCGTTCGCCTTGCGGGCGATGAATTCGATCGCCTCGACCACCGGTTTCTCCTCCTGATCGAAGGTCGGCGAGCAGCCGAGCGCCAGCGACAGATCGGCCGGGCCGACATAGATCGCGTCGAGCCCGTCGACCGCCAGGATATCGTCCAGATTGTCGAGCGCCTCGCGGGTCTCGACCATGGCGAAGGCGATCACCGTGTCGTTGGCATGCTTCGGATAGTCGGCGCCGCCGTAGAGCAGCGCCCGGATCGGCCCGAAGCTGCGGCGGCCGGCCGGCGGATAGCGGCAGGCGGAGACCAGCGTCTCGGCATCGGACACCGTGTTCACCATCGGGCAGATCACGCCATAGGCGCCGGCATCCAGCATCTTCATGATGATGCCGGGATCGAGCCAGGGCACCCGTACCAGCGGCGTGACCTCCGTCGTGGAGATCGCCGCCAGCATGGTTGCCGCGACCTGATAGTCGACGACCCCGTGCTGCATGTCGACGGTCAGCGAATCCCAGCCCTGATGGGCCATGGTCTCGGCCGAGAAGGCGCTCGGAATGGCGAGCCAGCCATTGGCGACCGAGCCGCCGTTGCGCCAGATCCGGCGGACCCCGTTTTCCCTCATACTCAGTCTCCCTGCTATTTGGCGACGCCGGCCCGCTGCCGGCCGGTCAGGCCATCACCATGTGGGTGTATTTGACGTCGAGATAGTCGCGGACCCCCAGCGACCCGCCCTCGCGGCCGAAGCCGCTCTCCTTGATGCCGCCGAACGGCGCCTCGGCCTGGGCCAGGCCATAGGTGTTGACCCCGACCATGCCCGATTCGATGGCGTCGGCGGCCTCGTGCGCGGTCTTCAGCGATCGGGTGAAGACATAGGCCGACAGGCCGAGTGGCAGGGCGTTTGCCCGTTCGATCACGTCGTTGAAATCGCGGAAAACAGTAATCGGCACGACCGGGCCGAACGGCTCCTCGCGCATGATCCGGGCGTCGTCGGGAACGTTGTCGAACACCGTCGGCTCGTAGAAATAGCCGCGGTTGAACGCCGCCGGCCGCCGGCCGCCGGTCAGCAGCCTGGCGCCCGAGGATTCGGTGTCGGCGACCAGAGCCTCGGTCTCCCGCCGCCGCTTCTCGGTGGAGAGCGGCCCGAGTTGGGTTTCCGGGTCGAGCCCGTTACCGATCCTGAGCCTGCCGGTCGCCTCGGCGAAGCGGCGGGCGAAGGCCTCGGTCTTGCTTTCATGGACGAAAAACCGGCTCGGCGAGACGCAGACCTGGCCGGTATTGGCGAACTTCACCGGAACGGTCATCTCCGCCACCGCCTCGGCATCGGCGTCGTCGAAGACGATCACCGGGGCGTGGCCGCCCAGTTCCATGGTGACCCGTTTCACCGTATCGGCGGCATCCTTGATCATGCGCTTGCCGATTTCGGTGGAACCGGTCAGCGAGATCTTGCGCACTGCCGGCGAGGCCATCAGCCCGGGCGCGACCGCCGAGGCCTTGCCGGTCAGCAGATTGACCAGCCCGGCCGGCGCGCCGGCGTCGTGGCAGCACTGGATCAGCGCCATCGCCGAGCCCGGCGCCTCGATCGAGGGCCGGCAGATGACCGAACAACCCGCCGCCAGGGCCGGGGCGATCTTGCGGGCGAGCAGCAAGACCGGGAAATTCCAGGCGGTGAAGGCGGCGACCACGCCGACCGGCCGCGCGGTCACCTGGATACGGCCGCCCGGCAACCGGCTTTCGACGATCTGGCCGTAGAGCCGCTTGGTCTCCTCCGCGTACCATTCGAACTGGTCGGCGGCGAGCTGGACCTCGCGCTCGGCCTGGGCGAGCGGCTTGCCGACCTCCAAGGTCAATACCCGGGCGATGGCCCCGGCGCGCTCGGCCAGCAATTCGCCGATCCGGCGGATGATCCGCGCCCGCTCCCAGGACTGGGTTTCGCGCCACGAGGCGAGCGCCCGCTCCGCGGCGGCGATGGCGGCCTCGACATCGGCCGGGCCGGCGGCCGGCGCCTCGCCCAACGGCTCCTCGTCGGCTGGGTTGACGACGCCGTAGGTATCGCCGGAGACGGCGGGCCGCCAAGACCCGTCGATGTAAAGGCCGTGATCGCCGTACATGCGCCGACGCTCCCCCCAATTCGTCTTTCCTCAAGCCTGCGCCGGCCCGACCGACAGATCAAGCGTTTCGGAATCGCTCCGGATGGAACCTATGTTCCAAGAGCGCTATAGTGGCAAGCGCCGGACCCGGACTCCGGCCCTGCAGGCAAGGGAAACCCATTGGCGGCGCCGCTCACCTACGAACAGCTTGTCAATTTGATCGCCGAACAGCATCCGACCATGAGCCGGCGGTTCCAGCAGATCGCCCGCTTCGTGGTGCAGAACCCCAACGACGTCGCCCTCGACTCGGTGAAGGCGATCTCGGCCACCGCCGGGGTCCAGCCCTCGACGCTGGTGCGCTTCGCCCAGTCCTTCGGCTATGGCGGCTTCAGCGACATGCAGCGGGTGTTCCAGAGCCGCCTGCTGACCGCCGCGCCGAGCCTGAACGACCGCCTCAGCGCGCTCAGGCGCGAGCTCGGCGGCCGGGCCGGCGGCACCAACCTCAAGGCGCTCAGCGAGCTGGTGATCGGCGACATCGCCGCCCTGCAGCACCTGATGGAATCGATCACCGAGGAGTCGCTGGCGGACGCGGCGCGACTGCTCGCCAAGGCCCGCACGATCCACATCATCGGACAGTTGCGCGCCTACCCGGTGGCCAACTACCTGCGTTACGTGCTGACCCATCTGCGCCGCGACGTGCGCCTGCTGGACGGCGCCGGCGGCCTGGCTGCGGAACAGGCGCAGCTGATGGATGAAGGGTGCGTCCTGCTGGCGGTGAGCTTCCGCTTCTATGCCCGCGAGGTGATCGACATCGTCGAGGCGGCGGCCAAGCGCGGCATCCCCATCGTCGCCCTCACCGACAGCCAACTCAGCCCGCTGGCCAAGCACGCGACGGTGACGCTGGAGGTGCCGGAGGGCGAGTTCAACTTCACCCACTCCCTCGCCGCGCCGATGTGCCTGGCCCAGGCCATCGTGATCTGCATGACCAATTTGCTGCCCGAAGGGAGTGCGGCGGGTTCAGTGGCGCCTGGTCGAGGGCCTCTCAAGCCGCGCTGACTGCTCGTGCCACTAGCGCCGCTGCACCAGGTCCCAAAGGTTGCCGTAGAGGTCCTCGAAGACGACGACGGTGCCGTAGGTTTCTTCGCGCGGCGCCTCGCGGAAGGTGACGCCGCGCGCGGTCAACGCCGCGTGGTCGCGCCAGAAGTCGTCGGTGTCGAGGAACAGGAAGACCCGGCCGCCGGTCTGGTCGCCGATGCGGGCCGCCTGTTCCGGCCCGGCCGCCTTGGCGAGCAGCAGCCGGCACCCCGTCGACCCCGGCGGCGCCACCAGCACCCAGCGCTTGCCGCCGCCGAGCGGCGTGTCCTCGACCAGCGCGAAGCCGAGGGTTTCGGTGTAGAAGTCGATGGCATCGTCATAGTCGTGGACCAGCAGCGCCATCGCGGCGATATGTTGCTTCACGGGACCCCCGTCTGTTTCAGGCATCCGACGAGGGCCGGGCCATCACCAGGAAGACATATCCGTAATACGCCGCATGGTCCCGATAGACGGCGATCTCCTCCCGGCTCTCGTCGAGCACCGCCTGGGCGACCGGATCGCCGGCATATCTCGGGGCGAGCCGCTCCAGCCGACGCGCCATCGGGGTGTAGTAGTCGTCCCACCACGCCGCCTCCGGCAGCACGAAATCGCCCAGCAATTCGTACCCGCATTCGCGCACCAGGGTCCGACAGGCCGCGATATCGCCGATGCCCGGATACTCGTCCCAGCAGCGGCGCACGGTATCCGGCGGGTCTTCGCGCAGCCATACGGCCTCGGTCAGCGCCAGCCGGCCGCCGTGCCTGAGCAAGGGCCGCCAGGCGCGCAGCGCCGCGCCGACGCCCATGATGTAGGCGGCACCCTCGCACCAGAGGAGGTCGAAGCTGCCGGGGGTGAAGTCCAGCGAACTCATGTCGCCGAGTTCCGCCCGCACCCGATCGGTCACCCCGCCCGCGGCGGCGCGCCGGTTTGCTTCCTCGACGAAGGGCGGGTGATTGTCGACCGCGGTGATCCGCGCGTCGGGCATCAGCTCGGCCAGATCCATCGTCTGCATACCCGGACCGCAGGCGATGTCGAGCACCGTCGGCCGGTCGGGCAGTGGACGCGCCAGATCCAGCGCGCGCCGGGTACTCTCGCGATTGCCCGGCCCCTCGCGCGGCAGCCCGCTGTGGATGTCGAAGAACACGGCGTTAGCCTTCGGGTCGTCGAAATCCATCTTAGTCCCTCTGCCGCCGCCTAATCGTTTGTTCGCTATGAGTACGGCACGGCCGGGCCCTGGCCAAGGACTTCGCCCCGGCGTCTGCGTCCCAACCGCGATGTCGAGCAATAGATCGGACGAGACGGACCGTCCCGAGCGTCACAGGGCGGCGAGGCGGTCCGTGTCGCGCCGCAGCGCCGTGGCGGCGAGATCGACGAAGGCGCGTATCTTGGCCGCCGCCCGCCGTCCCTCGGAATGCAGCAGATGGATCGGCATCGCCCGGTCCTCGAAATCGGACAGGATTTCCACCAGCTCGCCGGCGGCGATCGCATCCGCCACCTGGTAGGAGAGCGCCCGCGTCACGCCCCATCCGGCCACCGTCGCGTCGATCGCCGCAATCATCGTGTTGACGGCGAGAGCCGGGGCCAGCCGAACCGATTGCCGCCTGCCGGCGACCGAGAACTCCCAATCCGGGTTGCCGCTCAGCCCGGCGGGGTGGACCACCCGGTGGTCCTTCAGATCGTCGGGCCGCCTGGGCGTGCCGCGGCGTTCGAGGTAGTCCGGCGCCGCCACGGTCACCCGGCGCACGGCGCCGGCCCGTATCGCGGTGAGCGAGGAATCCGGCAGGTCGCCGATCCGAACGGCGACGTCGAGACCTTCGTCGATCATGTCGACGATCCGGTCGACAAACAGCGCGCCGGCGGTGACCGCCGGATAGGCGTCGAGGTAGCGGCGCAGGATCGGCGCGATGAAGCGCTGTCCGAACAGCACCGGCGCGGTCACCCGCAGGACGCCGCGCGGGACTTCGTGCGCGCCGGCCGCCGAGGCCTCGGCCTCTTCCAGCTCGGCCAGCACCCGCCCGGCATCGACGCGCAGCCGCCGGCCCGCCTCGGTCAGCGCCACCCGCCGCGTGGTCCGGGTGAACAGCCGCACGCCGAGCCGCGCCTCGAGGGAGGTGACCAGACGCGTCACCGCCGCCGGCGACACGTTGAGGCGGCGCGCGGCGGCGTTGAAGGCGTCCTCATCGGCGACGGCGACGAAGGCGGAGAGTTCGCGGAAGCGATCCATTTATTTCAGAATTCAGAATAATCAATTGTCTTTTTCGCATATTCCCTCATTCAAGGAAAGCGCCGATCTTTCCCGGAGACGGCCACCCCGGCCGACCGCCCCGAGGAGGACAGGATGGCCCGCGCCTTTGCCGAAATCGCCTTCACCCCCGCCGTTCGGGCCGCCCAGGAGCGGCACGGGTCGGCCGGCGCCTATGCCCGGTTCCTCGCGCCGGGGGCCAAGACCGGCGACCGGCTGGGCGAGACCGAAACCGGCTTCATCGCCACCCGCGACGGCTTCTATCAGGCGACGGTCTCGGAGACCGGCTGGCCCTATGTGCAGTTCCGCGGCGGCCCGCCCGGTTTCGTCAAGGTGCTCGACGAACGGACGATCGCCTATGCCGATTTTCGCGGCAACCGGCAGTATCTGAGCGTCGGCAATCTGGCCGGGAACGACCGCGTCGCGTTGATCCTGGTCGACTACCCGAACCGGCGCCGCCTGAAGCTCTGGGGCCGGGCGCGGCTGGGCGACGGCGTCGACGACCCGGCCCTGGTCGCCAGCCTGCACGACCCGGCATACCGCGCCCGCCCGGAACGGGCAGTGGTGATCACGGTCGAGGCGTTCGACTGGAACTGCCCGCAACACATCCCGCAGCGTCTGACCCTCGACGAGATGGAACCTCATCTGGCGCCCCTGCGCGCCGAACTGACCCGCCTGCGTGACGAGAACGCAGCTCTGCGGGCCGGCGGGATTCCGCCCGCCCCCTCTCCCGCCACCCGATCGACCTGAAAGGAGATTACGATGTTCCGCAGATTCCATGGCCCCTTGGCCGCCGCCTTGGCAGGCGCCCTCTTCCTCTCCGCCGCGCCGGCACCGGCGCAGACCGGCGTTGCGCCCCCGGCGCCGATCGAGACGCAGCGGACGCAGTATCTCAGCGCCGTCGTCGACGGCGTCGAGATCGCCTATCGCGAGGCCGGCGACCCGGCGCGGCCGACAATCCTGCTGTTGCACGGCTTTCCGACGTCGTCGCACATGTTCCGCAAACTGATCCCGGCCCTGGCCGAGCGGTACCACGTGCTCGCCCCCGACTATCCCGGCTTCGGAGCCTCGGCGATGCCGCCGGCGGAGAGTTTCGAGTATTCCTTCGCCAACACCGCCCGGCTGATGACCGCCCTGCTCGACCGGAAGGGCGTCGACCGCTTCGCTGTCTACCTGATGGATTACGGCGCGCCGGTCGGCTATCGCATGTTCGCCGCTGCGCCCGAGCGGGTCACCGGCTTCGTCATCCAGAACGGCAACGCCTATGAGGAGGGCCTACGCGAGTTCTGGGACCCGATCCGCGCCTATTGGGCCGATCCCAGCCCGGCGAACGGCAACGTCCTGCGCGGCTTTCTGACCCTCGATACGACGAAGTGGCAGTACACCCACGGCGTCCAGCGCCCCGAACTGGTCAGCCCGGACACCTTCTGGCACGTGCAGTACCTGCTCGACCGGCCGGGCAACCAGGAGGTCCAGCTCGAATACTTCCTCGATTACGGGACCAATCTGGCCGAATACGCCACATGGCAGACGCTGTTCCGCGAGCACCAACCGCCGGCGCTGCTGGTCTGGGGCCGGAACGACCATATCTTCCCGGCGGACGGCGCCCACCCCTACAAGCGCGACCTGCGGGACCTCGAGTTCCACCTGCTCGATACCGGCCATTTCGCCCTGGAGGAATACGGGCCCTTCATCGCCGAGCGGATGCTGGCCTTCCTCGACCGCATCGAGCACTGACCTGACGGAACCGGCCGCGCGGCGGAGTGGGCGCCGTGCGGCCTGGCATTTTCGACTTCCATCGGCCGGGTTCATCCCGGCGAATGGCGCTGAACCACCTATCCCGCTACCTTCACCGCCCGTCCGCTGGCCCGCGACTCATTCGCCGCGTCGGCGAGCAGCAGGGCCTTCTGGCCGTCCTCGAAGGTGACGGCGAGCGGTTCGCCCTTCTCGACCCGGGCGATGAAATCGGCAATCTCCGCCACATAGGCCTCCTGGTAGCGCTCGATGAAGAAATTGAGCAGCGGGTCGCGGGTGCCGGTGGCGGTCTCGGTGTAGCGCTCGACGGTGGTCGGGCGGCGGTTGCGGGAGCGCACCATGCCCCTGCTGCCGAACGCCTCGAGCCGCTGGTCGTAGCCGAACACGGCACGGCGCGAGCAGTTGATGTGGCACAGCGCGCCGGAAGCGGCGCGCATCACCACCATCGCCGTGTCGACGTCGCCGAGGGCGCGGGCGTTCTCGTCGAACAGGGCGTCGCCGGTGGCGAACACCTCGACCGGCTCCTCGCCCAGCACGAAACGGGCGAGATCGAAATCGTGGATCATCATGTCGCGGAACAGGCCGCCGGAGACCTTGAGGTAGTCGGCCGGCGGCGGGCCGGGATCGCGGCTGGTGATGATGACCTGCTCGACGGTGCCGATCTCGCCGGCCCGGACCGCCTCGGCGACGGCCCGGTGGCTGGGGTCGTACCGGCGGTTGAAGCCGATCTGGATCGGCACGCCGAGGCCGCGGATATCCTGCCAGCACCGGGCGACCCGGCTGCTGTCGAGGTCGATCGGCTTCTCGCACAGGATCGCCTTGCCGGCCTTGGCGGCGGCGGTGATCAGATCGACATGGGTGTCGGTCGAAGACGCGATCAGCACCGCGTCGACCGCGCCGTCGTCGAGCGCCGCGGCGACGCTCGGCGCCACCGTCGCCCCGTGCTTGCCGGCCACCGCATCGGCCGAGGGGCCGTGCACGTCGTAGACCGAGACCAGCTTCGCATCGGCGCTGGCGGCCAGATTGTCGGCATGCATGCGGCCGATCCGGCCGGCTCCGAACAAGGCAAATCCGAGCATTTCATCCTCCCCGTTTGATCCGCCGGACGCGGCCATACTCCTTGCTGCGCGTCAGATTAGCAGCAAGGAACGTTTATTGCATTCTGGCTTTTGCATGGAACAGAAATCGCATAATGTCGAATTCGATCGGCCCCGGACCACCGCATCGTCCCGCCGATCCACACAGCAAGAATCGTCCGATCCGCGGGAGGAAGCAGCCATGAAGACCGTCCGCCTGACAATGGCCCAGGCGCTGGTGCGCTATCTGTGCGCCCAGCGCACGATGATCGACGGCCAGGAAGCGCCGCTGTTCGCCGGCGCCTTCGCGATCTTCGGCCACGGCAATGTCACCTGCCTGGGCGAGGCGCTGGAGGCGGCGGGCGACCGGCTGCCGACCTGGCGCGGCCAGAACGAGCAGTCGATGGGCTTGGCCGCGGTCGGTTTCGCCAAGGCCAGGCGGCGGCGGCAGATCATGGTCTGCACCAGTTCGATCGGCCCCGGCGCCACCAACATGATCACCGCCGCCGGTGTCGCCCACGCCAACCGGCTGCCGGTGCTGATGCTGTCCGGCGACACATTCGCCAACCGGGTGCCCGACCCGGTGCTGCAGCAGGTCGAGCATTTCGGCGACCCGACGATGACGGTGAACGACGCCTTCAAGCCGGTGGTGCGCTATTGGGACCGCATCACCCGGCCGTCGCAACTGCTGCAATCGCTGCCGCAGGCGGTGGCGACGCTGTTGAGCCCGGCCGATTGCGGCCCGGCCTTCCTCGCCCTGCCGCAGGACGTGCAAGGGGAGGCCTTCGACTATCCGGCGGTGTTCTTCGAGCCGCGGGTGCACCGGGCGCCCCGGCCGCGCCCCGACGCCGATGCCCTGGCCGAGGCGGCGGCGCTGCTGAAGACGGCGAAGAAGCCGCTGCTGATCGCCGGTGGCGGCGTGCACTATTCCCTGGCGACGGCGGAGCTGGCCGCCTTCGCCGAGCAGCATGGCGTACCGGTGGTCGAGACTATCGCCGGCCGTGCGGCGCTGACCCACGACCATGAACTGAACGCCGGGCCGATCGGCGTCGTCGGCTCCGCCTCGGCGAACGCCCTGGCGGCGGAAGCCGATGTCGTCCTGGCGGTCGGCACCCGGCTGCAGGATTTCACCACCGGTTCGTGGTCGGTGTTCCAGAATCCTGAGGTCCGGCTGATCGCGCTGAACGCGGCGCGGTTCGATGCCACCAAGCACCGCTCCCTGGCATTGGTCGCCGATGCCCGGGCCGGGCTGGCCGAGCTGTCGGCGGCGCTCGGCGAGTGGCGCGGGCCCGGCGCCTGGATCGACCGCGCGGCGACGGAATACGCCGGCTGGAACGAGACCGTCGCGCAGCGCACCGGCCCGAGCAATACGGAGCTGCCCTCCTACGCTCAGGTGGTCGGCATCATCAACGCGGCCGCCGGGCCGACCGATCTGGCGCTGACCGCGGCCGGCGGCCTGCCCGGCGAGCTGGCCAAGAACTGGAAGGCGAAGTCGGTCGGCAGTTTCGACTGCGAATTCGGCTTCTCCTGCATGGGCTACGAGATCGCCGGCGGCTGGGGCGCCAAGATGGCCGATCCGGACCGCGAGGTGATCGTGTTCACCGGCGACGGGTCGTACCTGATGCTGAACTCCGACATCTACAGCACGGTGCTGACCGGCCATAAGCTGATCGTCGTGGTCTGCGACAATGGCGGCTTCGCGGTCATCAACCGGCTGCAGAACTTCAAGGGCGGCAAGTCGTTCAACAATTTGATCGCCGATTGCCGGATCGAGAAGCAGGTCACGGTCGACTTCGCCTCACACGCGGAATCGATGGGGGCGGTCGCCGAGATCGTCGAGGAGCTCGACGGCTTGGATGAGGCATTCAAGCGGGCCAAGGCGGCACGCGGAACCTATGTGATCGTCATCAAGACCGATCCCTATACCTGGACTCCGGGCGACGCGTGGTGGGATGTCGGGGTGCCGCAGGTCAGCGAGCGGGCGGAGGTGCGCGAGGCGCAGGCCGAACACGAGCGGACGCGGGCGAATCAGCGGGTGGGAGTGTAGGTCGATGGCGATCCGTCTGGGCGTCGCGCCGATCGGCTGGTCGAACAGCGACCTGCCGTATCTGGGCGGTGACATCCCGCTGGAGACCTGCCTGGCGGAGAGCCGCGAGGCCGGTTTCAGCGGTACCGAGACCGGGGTGAAATTCCCGATGGACGCCGAGGTGCTCGGCCCCATCCTGGCGCGGCACGAACTGAAACTGGTCTCCGGCTGGTTCTCCGGCGAGTTGCTGACCTATTCGGTCGAGCAGGAGAAGGAACGCATCGAGCAGCAACTGGCGACCTTCAAGGCGCTCGGCGCGCCGGTGATCGTCTATGCCGAGACCACCGGCACGGCACAGGCGAAGCAGGACACGCCGGTCAGCCGGCGGCCGCGCCTGGCGGAGGAGGATTTCCCGGCCTATGGCCGCAAGCTGACCGAACTGGCAGAACACCTTGCCCAACGCGGCGTGGCGATGGCCTATCACCACCATATGGGCACGGTCATCGAGCGGGCGCATGAGGTCGACCTGCTGATGGCGAATACCGGCGAGGCGGTCGGGCTGCTGCTCGACACCGGCCATCTGACCTATGCCGGCGACGACCCGCTGGCGGTGACACTGCGGCATGGCAGGCGCATCAACCACGTGCATTGCAAGGACATCCGCGCCGAGATCCTGGACCAGTGCCGCACTGCCGACAGCTCATTCCTGGATGCCGTCCTGGAAGGCGTGTTCACCGTGCCCGGCGACGGCTGCATCGATTTCGCCGCCTTCGCCCGCGCGCTGGCGGAAATCGACTATGAAGGCTGGGTGGTGGTGGAGGCGGAGCAGGATCCGGTCAAGGCACCGCCGCTGGAATATGCCAGGATGGGGCACGACCATCTGGTCCGCGTCTTCACCGAGGCGGGCTTTACCATCGTGGAGTGAGCGGGCATGACCGAGGTTACCGATACCGCCCGGCAATTCGCCGGCAAAATCGCCGTCGTCACCGGCGGCACCCAGGGGCTGGGCGAGGCCTTCGCCCGGCTGTTCGCGGCCCGTGGCGGCGACGGGCTGGTGATCTGCGGCCGCAACTCCGAGCGCGGCAAGGCGATTTCGCACGAACTATCCACGGCCGGCTGCCGCACCGCCTTCGTTCAGGCCGATCTCGGCAAGATCGACGATGCGCGGCGGGTGGTGGCCGCCGCCGACCGCGCCTATGGCCGCGTCGACGTGCTGGTGAACGCCGCCGGCATCACCGACCGCGGCACCATCTGGGACACCACGGTCGATTTGTTCGACCGCATGTTCGCGGTGAATGTCAGGGCCCCCTTCTTCCTGATGCAGGACGCCGCCAAGGTGATGCAGCGCGAAGGCATCGCCGGCGCCATGATCAACGTCATCAGCATGTCGAGCCATGGCGGCCAGCCCTTCATCTCGGCCTATTCCGGGTCGAAGGGCGCCTTGGCCACGCTGACCCGGAACGTCGCCTATTCGCTGATGCCCGAGCGGATCCGGGTGAACGGCCTGAACATCGGCTGGACCGACACGCCCGGCGAGGACCGCATCCAGAAGCGCTATCACCAGGCCGAGAACGGCTGGCTGGACAAGGCCGAGGCCGATTTGCCCTTCGGCCGGCTGATCAAGCCGGACGAGGTGGCGCGGGCCATCGCCTTCCTCGCCGGCGACGAATCCGGCCTGATGACCGGCTCGATCGTCGATTTCGACCAGTCGGTGCTGGGCTGCTACGACGCGCCGCCGATGCCGGCGCCGAAGGCGGCGGAGTAGCGGCGCCCGGATCGCCGCACCGGCGTCATTCGAAAAATCGCCATCATTGCCGCGATGATGGGGTCGTCGCGAAAGCGGTGCCCGGCCGGGTGCCGGCGCGCCGCCATCACCGCAACCGCTCAGGCCGAGGCTTCATGCGCTTGTTCGCCCGCCCGTTTCTCTTCCTCGCCCTGTTGCTGGTCGGCGGCTGCTCGACCGATATGATCGGCCGGCTGGTCGAGCCGCCGCAGGTGTCGCTGGTCAATTTCGAGCTCCTGGACTCCACCGCGCTCGAACAGCGCTATCGCTTCACCCTGCGGTTCCGCAACACCAACCCCTTCCCGCTGCCGATGAGCGGCTTCACCTTCGATCTCGGCCTCAACGGGCGCACCTTCGCCAGCGGCGCCAACAACCGGGCGACGCTGATCCCGATGCTCGGCGAGGAGGTGGTCGTCGTCGACGCCTCCACCAGCCTGCTGCAGGTGGCCCGTATCCTGTTCGACCTGCCCGGTCGCGACTCGATCGACTACGCTCTCGACGGGCAGGCCTTCGTCGAGCGGGACAGCTCCCTTCGCCTGCGGTTCGGCGATTCGGGCAGCCTCAGCCTGCCGAGGTCCGGCGGATCGACGCGCTACGAGCACGCCGGCTAGGGTACCGCGCTCCGCCTCTGCCCATGGCCATTTTTGTTGCACTGCAGCAATCGAATTGCTAGAACTACGCTCGACGCGAGCGGCACTGTGTTGCAGTGCCCACTGGAACCCCGGCTCGCAATCGCCCCACCGGTTCCGAATAGTCGAGGAGGTCCCTCTCATGGCAACGAAAAAGCCTGCGGCGCAGGCGTCCGCCCGCCGCCCCGCCAAGGCCGGCACCGCCCGCCGCACCGACGCGCCGACCGAGACACCGCGGAAGGTCGCGGTGGCACCCGCGACGCCGGTGACCAAGGCCTCGGTAATCAAGGCACAGCCGGCCGCGCCCGCCCCGGTCAAGCTGGCGGCGCTGGATTCCGTCAAGCCGGCCGTGAAGGCCGAGGCGGTCCGCGCCCCGGTCAAGCCGGTCGCCGCCAAGCCGGTCGAGATCGTCAAGCCGGCGCCGGTCAAACGCGCCGCCCCGGCCGTCGAGCCGAAGGCGGCCAAGACCAAGCTCAGCGCCAAGAAGAAGAGCGCACCGAAGCCGGCCATGGCCGAGCCCGTCGCGACCGCGAAGCCGGCGCCCGTCGAGACCATGGCCCCGGCCGTCAAGCCGGTCACGGTCAAGACCGAGGTCCGCGCCGAAAAGAGGAGCGAATCCAAAAAGGTCGTCGCCGAGCCTGTCGCGATCGCCAAGCCGGCCCCGGTTGAGACTATTGCCCCGGCCGCCGAGCCCAAGGCCGTCAAGACCGAGCTTCGTGCCGAGGAAAAAGTCGAACCCAAGCCCGTCCTGAAGGCAGTCGAGCCTGTTGCGCCGCCGGCGCCCGTCGAGACCGCCACCCCGGCCGTCGAGCCGGCCGCGGTCAAGGCCGAGCCTCGCGCCGAGGAGAAGAGCGAGCCGAAGCCTGCCCCGAATGCGGCCAATACGAACGGCAA
>JABDIP010000463.1 GCA_013003675.1 Inquilinus sp. | reverse complement strand
TACTCGAAGCCGCGATGCTCGACCGGATCGACGGTCACCGTCACGTCGGGCAGCGCCTCGACCACCGGCCCGACCACGGCGAGCAGACGGTCGCGCTCCGCCGCCGCCCGCTTGGGCAGGTCGAGCGCGGCGAGTGCCGGCACCGCCTGCGCCGCCGGACCGGTCGCCGTCATCAGCGCCGCCAGGGTCGCCGCCGCATCGCCGCCGAGCTCGGCGACCCGCGCGGTGTCCTTGCGGTCGAGGGCGTCGCGCAGGGCATCGGCCTTGCCGGCCAGCGGTGCGACCTCGTCCAGCAGCGTCGGCACCAATTTCGGCTGCTTCAGGTCGATCGACAGGCGCCGGGCACCGGCCTCGGCCAACGCGCCGACCGCCAGCAGCACGACCTCGACATCGGCCGATGGGGCCGGACCATCGATCAGCTCGGCGCCGACCTGGGTGAACTGCCTTTCGGGACGCAGCTGGTCGCCCTTCACCCGCAACACGTCGCCGGCATAACACAGGCGCTGTGGCTTCGGTGACTGCGCCAGGCGGGTTTCGGCGATGCGGGCGATCTGCAGGGTCAGGTCGGCGCGCACGCCCATCATGCGCTGGCTGACCGGGTCCATCAGCCGAAACGTCTGCTGCGCCATGGCCGCCCCGGGGCCGCTCAACAACGTGTCCTCGTACTCGACCAGCGGCGGCTTCACCCGCTCATAACCCTGGGCGGTCAACGACGCGATCAGCGCCGCCGTCACCGCCGCCTCGTGGCCCGCCTGGGGCGGCAGGATATCGGGGAAACCGGCGGGCAGCAGGGCCTTGTGCGGCAGATCGTTCATGGCGGCGGCAAGCTAGGCCGCCCGGCACCCGAGCGCAAGCGGCGCTGGCCCCGGCGGTGTCCCCATGCGTCGGTCGCAGGCTATTCGCCGGCGTAGCACAAGACGGGGTAAGTGAAGTCCGCAGCTTGGGCGGCAACGATTTCGGTCCGCTCCTGCCGCGGCGCACCGGCCAACTCGAACGCCACGCCATCCCGCCGCAGCACGTCGATCATCGAATCGGCGCGGATCGCGAAGCCGACATTCTCAGCGTCGCTGATCACCGAAGCGACGATCCCGACGACCGCGCCGCTGCGGTCGAGCAGCGGGCCGCCGCTGTTGCCGGGCTGGACGGCGGCGCTGGTCTGCAGTGCGTGGGCGTTGCCGCGGAACCCGGTCAGCGAGCTGACCAGGCCGTCGGTGAAATTGATCGACGCCAGTTCGCCGGACAACGGATAGCCGACGGCATAGACCTGCTGCCCCAGCACGGGCGCCGGCGCGGCGCGCAACCGCGCGATCCTGCCGGGCAGTGTCGCCGTCCGCAGTACGGCGATATCCAGCCGCCGGTCAAAGGCGACCACCTCGGCGGGCAGCACCTCGTGACCGGCCTTCACGCCAACGGCGCCGCAGGTGTTGATCACATGGTAGTTGGTGACCAGGTCGCCGGCGCGGTTGACATAGAACCCGCTGCCGCTGCCGAAGGGCGGCGCGTCCGGCCGGAAGGTGGACCCGCCCGACAACGGGCGCAACGGCCACCCGGGGGCACCGGCACTGACCGGGACACCGTCGGTCAGGTCGAGGAAGGTCTGGTAGAAGGCACGGCTGTCGACCGCCAGGTTGGACATCGGATAGATACCGGCCTCGCTCGGATAGCCGGCGGACTCGATGGCGATCAGCCGGTATGTCTCGCCGTCCTTGACGAAGAGCGGCGACCCGTCGTCCCCGAACAAGGTATCGCACTCGTGAAAGACCGTCCGGTCCGACTGGACCGCGGTGATCCGGCAATCGATGTGCGCGGTCAGGTTGTTGCCGCGGTCGCTGCTGTAGCCGGCCTGTGAGAGCTCGAACCAGTTCCGGCCGGCCGCCTGCTCCAGATCGGCCTTGGAGACGGGCAGGATATCCAGAATTCCGACCGCTTGGCCGACATTGCGGTCGAGCACTAGGAAGGCCCAGTCCAGATCGTCGATCTCGCGGCTCCGCAACCAGCGCCGGTGGTTGTACCGTGGCGACAGGCTGTAATCGATAACCCGCGCTCGCGCCACATAGCCCCATTCGTCAGCGCCGGCCAGAAACCTGACCGGCGGATCGTCGGGCCTGACCGATCCGGGATCGTCGAACATGCACTGGGCGGCGGTCAGCACGAGGCGGGGCGCGACCACACTGCCGGTGCAGTACCGGCCGGAGGAATGAATGACTTGACCGATCGCCGACCAGGGAAACTCGGTGGAATCGACCTCGACCCTATCGTCATTGCCGAACAGCACGCCGCCATAGTCGCCGCGGCAATCCGCGCCGTCCGTCGCCGCAGGGCAGAGCCCGGAACCGAACCCCGGCTCATCGCACTGGCCGTTGAAGGAGGACGAACAGGAGTTCGGGTTCCGCGATGTCCCGCTGCCGTTCCCCGGCTCGTCGCATTGGACGTCATTGGCGAACAGGCATTGGTTCGCGGCCCGCGACTCCGCCAGATCGGTTCGGCTGCCGGTTTGTTCGGCGCAACTCGCAAGCAGGTATAGCGCCAAGGCGCCGACCGCGTATCGCGTCACTGCTATCGGTTGCATGCGTATCCTGGTCGATTGGCATCGCCGCCGGTCGCGGACGACCGGCGGGAACTCACCACGGCATCACACAGCATCGGTTTTTCAACCGCGTGGGGCAACACCGATCATGCTCAGTAGGACAGCGCCAACAGCCGGCCATCCTCCAACGCGAAGACCAGCGCGGCGTCGCCGAGCGGAACGATGGCGGTCGCAACCTTGCCGTCGAGCGGCAGATCGGCGAGCTCGCGGAAGACGCCGCCGGCGAAGCTGACCAGCCGCAGCCGGTCGCGATTGCGGCCTGGCACCGCGAGGTCCGGCACGCCGTCGCGGTCGAAATCGGCGATCGCCGCCAAGCCCAGCTCGGTCGAGCCGATCGCGTGGTTGGAAAAGCCCGGCTCGGCATGCTCGCGCACCAACCCGCCGTCGCGCCAATCCCACAGCATCAGCGTGCCGCCAATATGCGGCGTCTCGACATAGGCGATTTCGATGGCACCATCGCCATCGAAATCGGCGGCACCGATCGGGTTCAGCCAGCGGTTCGGCCGGCCGATCGGTGGCGTCTCGGCCAGGATCGCAAGGTCGCCATCGGCATCCAGCCCGACCACCGCCAACGCGGCGCCACGGTCGACGTAGGATTTGACGACAATGATCTCATACAGGCCGTCGCCATTAAGGTCGGCCAGCCTGGGCCAAAGGTCCTCGAAGACCGCATCGTCGCCAGCCTGAAGAATGAGGATGGCGCCATCGTCAAGCTGAGCCCTCAGGGCAGACGCCTCCAACCTGTCGCCGAGGACATCGTGCCGATACCGGTCGGTCGCATCGGACAGCCAGACAATACGGATACGGCCGCCACCATTGGCAGAACCGCTTTGCGGGAGCATTTCCGGAAGCGTCACGAGCAGATGCGCAAGAGCGCCGGCCGGCTGTAGGGCCAAGACACCGCCCTGCCCGACATGCACCGCAAATGGGTGTCCGTAACCGATGTGAACCAACGCATTTCCGTCTTCGACGGTTACGCGGCGAACCTTGTCCGGAGCAGCGATTTCGACGATTTCGAATGAACGGACCTGTCCCACAGCCTCCATCGATGCCAGTAGCCCGGCCGCAATGGCCACCAATCGCGCCATTCTCAGCATTAGAACTTCAACGTCTTGCATGCCAGGACGCTGGGCAGTCCGCAGACTCGCTTCAGCAGCCCGGCCGGCAATTCGGTATCGATCGCTACCAACGCCACGGCGTCGGCGCCGGCCTCGTGGCGGCCGAGATGGAAGCTGGCGATGTTGATGCCGGCGTCGCCCAGCGCCTGGCCCAAACCGCCGATCAGGCCCGGCTTGTCCTCGTTGCGGACGTAGAGCATGTGGCCGGTCAGCTCCGCCTCCAGCGGGATCTCCTCGATCGCCACGAGCCGCGGCTTGGAGCCGCCGAACAGCGAGCCGGCGATCGCCCGCCGGCGCTGCTCGGTGGTCACCGTCAGGCGGACCAGGGTGTGATAGTCGGCCAGCCTTTCGGTCTTGATCTCGCTGACGGTGATGTCGCGCTCGCGGGCGATCGCCGGCGCCGAGACCGTATTCACGCTGTCGAGCTGCGGCCGCAGCAGGCCGGCCAGGATCGCCGAGGTGATCGGCTTGGTGTTCAACTCGGCGGCATCGCCGGCATATTCGATGGCCACCTCGCTGATGCCGCTCTCGGTGATCTGCCCGGCGAAGCTGCCGAGCTGGTCGCCGAGCACGATGTAGGGGTCGAGGCGCGGCGCGTCCTCGGCGCTGACCGCCGGCATGTTCAACGCGTTGACGATGGTGCCGGTGGTCAGGAAATCGGACATCTGCTCGGCCACCTGCAACGCCACGTTCTCCTGCGCCTCGCTGGTCGAGGCGCCGAGATGCGGCGTGCAGATCACCGCGTCGAGGCCGAATAGCGGGTTGTCGCGCGCCGGCTCCTCGGCGAAGACGTCGAGCGCGGCGCCGGCGACCTGGCCGGATTCGAGCGCGTCCTTCAACGCCGCCTCGTCGATCAGCCCGCCGCGGGCGCAGTTGACGATGCGCACGCCGGGCCGCGTCTTGGCCAGCGCCGACGCGTCCAGGATGCCGCGGGTCTGGTCGGTCAGCGGCGTGTGCAGCGAGATGAAGTCGGCACGCCGCAGCAGGGTGTCCAGATCGACCTTCTCGATGCCGATATCGGCCGCCCGCTCGGCGGTCAGGAACGGGTCGTAGGCGACCACCTTCATGCACAGGCCGAGCGCCCGGTCGGCGACGATCGAGCCGATGTTGCCGGCGCCGATGATGCCCAGCGTCTTGGCGGTCAGTTCGACGCCCATGAAGCGCGACTTCTCCCATTTTCCGGCCCTGGTCGACTGGCTGGCCTGGGGGATCTGGCGGGCCAGGGCGAAGATCATGGCGATGGCGTGCTCGGCGGTGGTGATCGAGTTGCCGAAGGGCGTGTTCATCACCACGATGCCCTTCGCCGTGGCGGCCGGGATGTCGACGTTGTCGACGCCGATGCCGGCGCGGCCGACCACCTTCAGCCGGTCGGCCGCCTCCAGCAGCTTGGGCGTGACCTTGGTGGCGGAACGGATCGCGAGGCCGTCATATTCGCCGATGATGGCGCGCAGCGCGTCGGGGGCGAGGCCGGTGTTCACATCGGCCTCGATGCCGCGCTGGCGGAAGATATCTACCGCCCGCGGGCTCAACTCGTCGGAAATCAGGACCTTGGGCATTGGATCTCACTATCTGCTTTGGAGCGACCGTAAGCGCTTCGTTGCCCCCTCACCTTCCCACGGCTTCGCCGCGGGCCCCTTCCTCTCCCGCGAGGGGAGAGGAGTAATTCTCAGCACCTGCCGATTTCCCCTCTCCCCTTGCGGGAGAGGGAGGGGCCCATCGCGAAAGCGATGGGAGGGTGAGGGGACTATCGAATGCCGTCGGACTCCGTGATCGAACACGCCGGGATCGATCGCGATTGTCAGGCGGCCTTGGCCAGTTCGTCGCGAACGGCGGCGAAGCACCAGTCGAGCCAAGGCAGCAACGCCTCGATATCGCTGGTCTCTACCGTGCTGCCGCCCCAGATGCGCAGGCCCGGCGGTGCGTCGCGGTGGCCGGTGATGTCGAAGGCGACACCCTCGGCTTCCAGCAGCGCCGCCATGCGCTTGGGGACCGCCGCCTGACCGTCGCCATCGAGGCCGGTGAACCATGGGTCGACGATCTTCAGGCAGATCGAGGTGCTGGACCGGGTCGCCGGATCGGCGGCCATGAAATCGATCCACCCGGTCCGGTCGACCCAGCCGGTCATCGCCGCCAGATTCGCCTCGGACCGCGCGATCAGCGCCGGCAGCCCGCCGATGCCCTCGACCCATTTCAAGGCATCGAGCACGTCTTCCGCCGCCAGCAGCGACGGCGTGTTGATGGTCTCGCCCCGGAAGATGCCCTCGATCAGCCTGCCGCCCTTGGCCAGGGTGAAGATCTTCGGCATCGGCCAGGACGGGGTGTGGCTTTCCAGCCGTGCCACCGCGCGCTGGCTGAGCGCCAGCATGCCGTGCGCGCCCTCGCCGCCCAGCACCTTCTGCCAGGACCAGGTGACCGCATCCAGCTTGTCGAAGGGCAGGTCCTTGGCGAACACCGACGAGGTGGCGTCGCAGATCGTCAGCCCCTCGCGGTCGGCGGCGATCCAGTCGCCGTCCGGAACCCGAACGCCGGAGGTGGTGCCGTTCCAGGTGAAGACCACGTCGCGGTCGGTGTCGACCTGGGATAGGTCCGGCAATTCGCCGTAAGGCGCCGACAGTGTGCGGACATCGTCCAGCTTGAGCTGCTTGACGATATCGGTCGCCCAGGCGGCGCCGAAGCTCTCCCAGGCCAGGACGTCGACGCCGCGCGGCCCCAGCATGGACCAAAGCGCCATTTCGACCGCGCCGGTATCGGAGGCCGGTACGATGCCGAGCCGATAGCCGTCGGGCAGGTTGAGAAGTTCGGCGCTGCGGGCGATCACCTCCGCCAGCTTGGCCTTGGGCTGTTTGGCGCGGTGCGACCGGCCGATTTCGGCGCCGGCCAGCGCGTTCAGCGACCAGCCGGGATGTTTCGTGCAGGGACCTGTGGAGAATTGGGGATTGCGCGGCCGGGCGTGCGGCTTGCTCATGGCTATTCCTTCCAGAATAGAAGCGCCCCGTTGGGGGGGCGTGGCCCGCCGCGGAGAATAGGGCCGCCACCAAAGCCGTCAATCGGAATCATACCGCGGTGCAAAAAGGTCTATGCAGGAGGCGGCCGTGACCCAAGACGCAGTTCGTGTTCTCAACTAGAGGAATGGCCTACCAGTTGAGCGAAAGCGAATTGGCGAAGACAAGACCCTGCGCCTCCAAATCCGCCTCTGTCGCGACCTCGCTCGACGCGCACTGATAGAACCTGATGTACCCGTCGCTTGACTCGGTTCCGCCCACCGGTTCAGTGCTGGGTGGGCGGAATCCCGCAATCCCCTGAAGCATGAAAAAGCAGCGGCGATTGCGCTTGTTCGCAACCGCATACAAGAAGCCGCCGATTTCATTTTCGCCGCGTTTGATCGAACCGACAGGGACGTCAGAGCGAACGAAGGTCGGCCATCGGCCGACGTTCTCAAGCAGGTCCTCAGGATCGGCGAAGTCTTGCGGGAAGTATTGCCGGCGCCTTGTCCGGACCGCCGCCAGAGACCCGGAAGGCCAATCCCATCGTTCTTCCCAAGCCTCTTGCGTCTCGATCAGATCACGAGCGATGGTCGGCCAGGCGTCGGTCGGCAGGCCGACCCGAAGCATGCTCTGCTCAGCCTCGATAGGCCCGACCGGCGTCGTCTCGCAGCCCATCAGAACGGTCGTCGCCAGCACCACAATCAGCCATTTCCACATGGTCCTATCCGCCGTCCGCCTTTCCGCTCCGCGATCCAACGAGATACCGCACCAGGGTTGCAGGCACAATGACCATCTCACGAAAAAGGGGAGCGCGCATGTCTGCGAACCGAACGGGGGACGGCCCTAATTCGCCCGCCGCCCTCGCCTGCGTCGCGAAGAATTGGTTGGCGATCCAACTGGCGACCACCCCACCGTGCTGGTTGGTATGGCGGCAGAGCAAACGCACCCGGCCCCAGGATGCGGCTGTCAGAAGTCTTCGATGCAGCGCCCAACGAGGTCGTGGCGAACCTCAGCGAGCACCGCGACCGGGCGCTTGGCGGCACCAACGCGACGGCCAACTGACGATCCACAAGGGCAGACCGTCCTAATGGCCAAGTGTGCCCGGATCGACGCTCGGCACAGCCTTTGGCAGCCATCTGCCGCCTGAAATCCGCGGGATATTCCAGCCTGCAGAGCGTTATCGGTTGGATTGGCGATTTACCAATCCTTCGCAGGCGAACACCTATAACTGGTTGAGACTACGCGCATCGAATGCGCGAAATTGAGATATTCGAGGGATAGAGGGGGCAACGATCATGCGATCGATGACCTATACCGCGGACACGCAGAAGCTCAGAGGCCGGTTCGTACCCTGCGTGCAGGGCGTCGTGCTGGCCGCGGTCGTCGCGACGGTCGGCATGGTCTTCCGCGAGGGCATGACATTCCAAGAGACCGTTCCGACGGACAATACCGGCTGGACCCTTCTTCTGGTCTCGCTGGCCATCCTTCTGGCGTCGGTCGCCGCCGCGATCTGGTCGTCCCGCTACCTGCCCACCACACAAAACCTCCTGACGGTCGATCGTCACGGCCTGACCCTCATGACGCGCGGCCAGTCCCGACGCTGGCGCTGGGCGGATATCTCGCCGGTCCGTCTCGAAGGCACCGTCGCCACGTTCACCGCCGAGGCCGGGGAAGAACGGTCGAATGGGCGCATTCGCGACATCTACCCGACCCGGCTGGCCGAGATCGTCGCCCGTATCAACGACTATCGGGACCGGGCGGTGGCCGGCGGTGAGTCCGCATTGGGCGCGGATGCCCCGGATGCAGGCCCGTCGGCCCCGGCGAGGTTTCACATCGACGCGGCGACGCAGAAGCGCCAACGCCTAAAAGAGTTCGGTTGGTTCCTCCTCAGCATGATGTCGCTGCCGATCTTGTACTATTTCCTGATTCGGGAGATGCACTCGGAATTCCTCGGAATTTTCGCGTCGTTCGAGATGATCATTTGGGTCTTCATCGCCTTCCTGGTGACGGGGTCCCTCATACTCATGGTCTTCATGACCGGAAGATCCGGAAACTTCCTCCAGATCACCGATGAAGGCCTTACCTGGTCACGGCGGTTGACGGCGATCCGGCAATGGAAGTGGCAGGACATCTCTTCATTTGAGGTGCGCGACGGAGCCGACAGGAAATCGTCCGGTGGCCGGGCGATCGCCTTCATGGCGGCCGATGACGGCAAGCCGTTCCGGGGCATGGGATTGTCGAGCGCATTGTTGGTCCGGCCGGCATCCCCGGGCCTGCTGTCGTTCACATTCGACGACACTTATGACGCCCCACTCGACCGGATCGCCGAGCATTTGAACGCCAGCCGCGACCGGGCCCTGGCCGACACCCCGCCGGAGCGGATTATCGAGGCCCCATCGGCCAAGTCCGCCGGGTACGACGGGCGGCCGGTCAACTTCCAGCAGGACGTCCAGAGCATGGGACGGATGGGCGTGGTCGGGTGGGCGCTTGCCTTCGGTTGCGTCGTCTGGCTGCCGGCCATCGTCATTCTCGGTTTCCCGTTCGAGGTTCCCGGCGGGATGGAAGGCTGGGCGCAATCGCCCGGGCAGTGGCTGCTGCGATTCCTCAGCATGCTGCCGATGATCGCGATCATCGCCGAACTGCTGTTCCTGATGCGCGAGATCATGCCCGCCGACAATGCGCTGACCCTGGACAGGTACGGCCTGACCCTGACGCGGGGCGGCCGCAAGAAGGTCTGGGCGTGGCGGGATCTGTCGGATTTCGCCGTCGACGCCCGCAAGGTGCTGGGCCTGTTCGGCCCGCGTGGCGTGGTCGTCTTCGAGGCCCCGGGCGGCCACGACCTGCGGTCCCGCTTCCTCCGCTGGTGCTACCGGCTGACCGGTCACGCCCCGGCCTTCGTCATCGAGGACGTCTACAACACCCCGATCGACGACATCGCATCGGTGCTCAACCGCTATCGCGCCGAGGGGGCAAGCGGCGGGGCCGTGCCCGGTTAACTGAGCCTTCAGTGTGGTTTTGCTATCGACAGTGGAGAAATACCGATCGAACGGACGACCGGGCATCCGACGGGAGCAGACCCTGCAACCAGTTCGATTCACCATCAAACCAGTAGGAGCGTTGACGGTCGCAATTCTGCTGCTGCTCCAATTCGTCACCGTCCTTGCGACGCTCTACAGTCTCCTTGCTGACCTGTATGGCTCACCTTGGCCGACCGACGGTCAAAGCGACCTGATCAACGCCCTGGCGATCGCCAGGATCGTCTTGGCGGCGATCGTCGTCCCGCTCGCCATCTACGTGATGACCGGCATCTGCAAAGGCGCCAATCGGGATCGCGACTATCTTCAGGTCGACGAGGACGGCTTGCTCTACATGCGGCGTGGCGAGAGCCGATATTGGGCATGGCGCGCGCTGCCCGCGTTCAAGCCGATCAATTCGTTTCGGCAGATCCAGTTTGTCCTGCCGGGGCCCGGCACGATTGCGGAAAAGCGCGACCCCTGGATCCACGAGATGACGCCGGACGGCCCGGTCGTGGCCATTTCGGACATCTACGACACGCCCTTCGACGAGATCGCCACCACGCTCAACGAGTACCGGGACCGGGCGCTGGCGGCCCGGGTGGAAAGCTAGTCCGTAACCCCGCGCGAGTCGCGAAGATGTGGTTGGCGATCCAACTGGCGACCATTTCGCCGTGCTGGTTCATCTGGCGGTAGAGCAGGCGCACCCGGCCGCGGTCGGGGCGGCTCTTCGACGGTTCGGCCTCGACCACCTCGACGGCCAGCGTCAGGGTGTCGCCGGGGCGCACCGGCAACCGCCAGCGCAGCTCGTCAACGCCGCTGCCGCCCAGGCTGCAGGCGGAGATCGCCCCGGTCTGGTGGAACAGCCGGAAACCGAGGGCCAGGGTCTGGAAACCGGAGGCGATCAGCCCGCCATAGGGCGACTGTGCCGCCGCCACCGCGTCGATGTGGAACGGCTGCGGGTCGTAGGCCAGGGCGAAGGAAATGATCTCCGCCTCGGTCAGGGTGACCCCGGCCGTCTCGAAAACCCGGCCGACGGTGAAATCCTCGAAATAGAGATCGCCGGTCATGGCCCGGCCGCCCCCAACCGCTTCTCGAACACCAGCAGGCCGCCCGGCGCGCCCTCGGGTTCGGGCTCCGACACCGTCACGAAGCCCATGTCGCGATAGAGCGCGATCGCCGTCGCCAGCTTGGGCACGGTGTCGAGCCGCATGATCGGGTAGCCGATCTCCTCGGCCGCGGCCACCGTCAGTTCGGCGAGCCGCCGGCCGAGACCGAGGCCGCGATAGCCGGGGCGGAGATAGAGCCGCTTCATCTCGCATTTGCTCGCGCCATAGGGCCGGAGGCCGACGCAGCCGGCGACCGCGCCATCGACCCGCGCCAGCCACAGCCGGCCGGCCGGCGGCGCATAGAAGCCGGGCAGCTCGGCAAGCTCCCGCTCGAAATCCTGGAAGCACAGGGAGAAATCCAGGAAGTCGGCGTATTCGCGGAACAGCGTCCCGATCTCGGCCATGTCCGCCGGCCCGGCGGCGAGGTCGATCGCGACGACCGGCCCGGCCGGCTGCGCCGCCTCAGACATGGCCCGGGACATGGATGGTACCTTCCAGATAGAGCACCGCGCGGCCGGCGATCTCGACCCGGTCGCCGGCCAGCCGGCAGGTCAGCGCGCCGCCGCGGGCCGAGACCTGCCGCGCCCGCAGCTCGGTCTTGCCCAGGCGCTCGGCCCAATACGGCGTCAGCATGCAATGGGCGGAGCCGGTGACCGGGTCTTCCGGGATGCCGTAGCGCGGGGCGAAGAAGCGGGAGACGAAATCGACCGCGTCACCCGGCGCGGTGGCGATGACGCCGCGGGTGTCGAGCCGCGCCAAGGCCACCATATCGGGCGCCAGCGCGCGCACCTGCGACTCGGTCTCGAACACCGCCATCCAATCGGGACCGGCATAGAGCGCCGCAGGCTCGGCCCCCAGCGCCGCCGCCAGGTCGGGCCCCGGCTGTTGCGGTTGATACGGCCAGGCCGGGAAATCCATCACGTACAGCTCGCCGTCGCGGCGCACCGTCAGCGTGCCGGAAACATTGGTCTCGAACGCCACCTGGTCGCGGCCGGGGTCGAACCGGGAGAGGATCACATGCGCCGTCGCCAAAGTGGCGTGGCCGCACAGATCGACCTCCGCCGCCGGGGTGAACCAGCGCAACGCGTAGCCATCGCCTTGCGCCACGAAGAAATCCGTCTCCGGCAAATTGTTCTCCGCCGCGATCGCCTGCATCAGCGGGTCCGGCAGCCATTCCTCCAGCGGGCAGACCGCCGCCAGGTTGCCTCCGAAAACCGCATCGGCGAAGGCATCGACCTGATAGAGCGACAGTTGCATGGCGCGGTCTCCGGACGGGGGCTGGCTCTCCGGTTATCGATCCGCTCGGCCGGCCGGTCAACGAAACCATTGCCGGGGTTCAATCGGGAAATCGGAAGTCAGAGGTCAGTTGACGGTTTTCAGATGTCGGACCAAGGCCCTATCAGGCGGGACCACCGTCGATGGCCACCGACCACCCCCAATTCCGTCATCGCGAGGAGCGTAGCGACGTGGCGATCCAGGGCGGCCCGCACCGTTCTGGCCGCCCTGGAT
>JABDIP010000398.1 GCA_013003675.1 Inquilinus sp. | reverse complement strand
GTATTTCTTAGGGCCGTTCATGATGATCCCTCTCCCCTCGCGGGAGAGGGAGGGGCCCGCGCGTAGCGTGGGAGGGTGAGGGGGCTGGGTCCGGCTCTTTGGAGTTCTCACCGCGGCCAGACGATCGGCTGGATTTCGCCAAGTTGGATCGGGCCGAGGAACAGGCGGCGGTTTTCCAGCGCCAGCGGCGCGGTCAGCGTGGCGACGCCGTCCGGCCCCGGGGCGCCGGCCAGCAGGGTCAGCCCGGCCTTGACGAGGCCGGCATCCTTGGCGGCGACGATGCCGGCTTCGACCAGCGCGTCGACGGCTTCGAGAAATCCCTGGATGCGGGCGTTCAGGGTGCCGCGCGGCTGCAACGCGGCGTCGAGCGTCACCGTGCCGGTGGCCTCCACCGAGACCGGCCCCCAGCGCAGCGTCAGCCGCTCGATCTCGACCGTCCCGCCATCGTCCCGCCAGGCGGCCAGGGCGGATCGGTGCGGCGCGGCCGGCACCGGGCCGGTGACGACGACATCGGCCCCGGCCTGCTCGACCAGCGTGCCGAGGGCCGGCAGCGGCGACATCGGCAGGGTCAGACGCCAGGCATCGCCGCCGGCGGCGATAGTTCCGCCGGGCCGGTCGCCGGTTGCTTCGGAGATCCGCAGGTCGAGACCGTCCGCCCGCAACAGGCCGACATTGATCGGCAACCGCAGCGCCGGTTCGCTCAGCGCAAGGCTGCCGGCGGCGATGCCGCCGTTGCCGGCCAGGCGGATCTCGCCGCTCCCCGCCGCCGCCGTGAGCCGCAGCGGGAAGTCGCCGGCGACGCTCAGGCTCTGGCGCCCGTCCAGGGTGTAGGCGATCCGGGTCAGCCGCCAGGGCCGCGCCGAGGCGGTCAGGGCCGCGCTCTGCCAGACCAGCCGGTTGCCGTCGGCCAGGGTGATGGCGCGGGCGCCGGCCTCCAGACGCAACGGGAAACCGCCGACGTCGAGGTTGGTGGTGCGGATATCGAGGCCGCGGGCCCGCTGCTCGGCGATCCAATCGTCGATGCCGACACGCACCATGTCGGCGGCATAGACCCAATAGCCGGCATAGGCGCCGCCGGCCACGATCAGCAGGATCGCCAGCAGAAGAGGCAGGAAACGGCGCATGGGGCTCCGGCGGCATCGGGGCGAATCGAGCGCGAGTCGATCATCCTGTCGTGGCGGATTCATGGCCGGCGGAATCGGCGAACTGGCCAAACCGCCGTGACTTGCCTACATCTTCAGGCGATGGGCATGGACGCGGACATCCGGGCGGGCGTCGCGCCGGCGGCCGGCAGCGGTGGCGGCAAGGGCGAAGGCGCCGGCAGGCAGGCGGCCTATCTCGGCATCGCGCCGGGCGAGGATCTCTGGGTCTTCGGCTATGGCTCGCTGATGTGGAATCCGGAGTTCCGCCATCTCGAGCGCAGTCCGGCGGTGCTCTACGGCTATCATCGCCGGTTCTGCGTCTGGTCGCACCGCTATCGCGGCACGCCGGAGGCGCCGGGCCTGGTGCTCGGCCTCGACCATGGCGGGTCGTGCCAGGGCATGGCGTTCCGCGTCGCCGCCGCCGACGTGATCGAAACCCTGGCCTATCTGTGGGATCGCGAGATGGTCACCGGCGTCTACCGGCCGGGGCTGCGCACTTTGCACCTGCCGGGACGCAAGGTCGCCGCCTGCTGCTTCGTCGTCGACCGCCACCACAAGCAGTATTGCGGACAGCTGAGCGAGGAGCAAACCATCGCCCATATCTGCCTCGGGCGCGGTCTGCGCGGGGCGAACTGCGACTATTTGTTCAACACCGTCTGCCATCTCGACGAGCTGGGCATTCGCGAGAGCCCGCTGCACCGCTTGGCCGACCGCGTCCGCGCCGCGCTCGCTCAGTCGCCCTCGCATTTGGAATAGCCGCAGCTCGGGCAAAGGTTGCAGCCTTCGCTGCTGATCAGTCCGACATGGCCGCATTTCGGGCATTGCGCCGGCACCGTGCGGCCGTCGCCGACCGCTTGGGCCATCAGGTCGAGGGCGGGGCGCTGCTCCTCGGTCAGGAAACCGATCTCGATCATGTGCTGCTCGATGACCCCGCCGATCGCGGCCAGCAGCGACGGCACGTAACGGCCCTTCATCCACTGCCCGCCGCGCGGGTCGAACACCGCCTTCAACTCCTCGACGACGAAGGTGATGTCGCCGCCGCGCCGGAACACGGCGCTGATCATCCGCGTCAGCGCAACCGTCCAGGCGTAGTGCTCCATGTTCTTGGAGTTGATGAACACCTCGAACGGGCGCCGCCTTCCGTCCTGCATCACGTCGTTGACGGTGACGTAGATGGCGTGGTCGCTGTCCGGCCATTTCAGCTTGTAGGTCTGTCCCGGCAGCGATTCCGGCCGGTCGAGCGGCTGGGTCATGTAGACCACCGCGCCCGCCGCCGGGCGTGACGGCACCGGTGCCGTCTTCGTCGCCGGCTGCGGCGCCGTCTCGAGAACCGCGCCGGTCACCGGGTTGGGGCGATAGGTGGTGCAGCCCTTGCAGCCCTGGGCATAGGCCTGGGCGTAGACGTCCTTGAACGCCTCGAAATCGAGATCGGCCGGGCAGTTGATGGTCTTGCTGATCGAACTGTCGACGTATTTCTGCGCCGCCGCCTGCATGGCGACATGCTCCGCCGGGGCCAGCGCGGCGGCGTCGACGAAGGCGTCCGGCAGCGGCGCGTCGGCCCCTTTTGCGGCGCGGAACTGGCGGAAGGCGTAGTCCTCGATCTCCTCCGCCTGCCGATTGCCGTCGGGCAGCAGCACGTTGCGGGTGTAGCGGTAGGCGAAAACCGGCTCGATGCCGGACGAGACGTTGCCGGCGAACAGCGAGATGGTGCCGGTCGGCGCGATCGAGGTAACCAGCGCGTTGCGCACGCCGTGCTTGGCGATGCGCCGCCGCACCTCCGGCTCCAGCGCCTTGATCATCGGCCGTTCGCGATAGAAGGCCGGGTCGTAGAGCGGGAAGGCGCCCTTCTCGGCGGCAAGGTCGGCGGAGGCGAGGTAGGCGAGGCGGCGCAGGGCGGCAAGCCACTCCTCGGCCAGCGCCACCGCCTTGGCCGAGCCGTAGCGCACGCCGCACATGATCAGCGCGTCGGCCAGGCCGGTGACGCCGAGGCCGATGCGCCGCTTGGAGCGCGCCTCGTGCGCCTGCGCCTCGAGCGGGAATCGCGAGACGTCGATGACGTTGTCCATCATCCGGATCGCGACCGGTACGATCTCCGCCAGCCGGTCGAAATCGAGCCGCGCCTTCTTGCCGAACGGATCGCGCACCAGCCGCGCCAGATTGACCGAGCCGAGCAGGCAGGCGCCATAGGGCGGCAATGGCTGCTCGCCGCAATTGTGGACGTGGATGCCATTGGCGTCGAAGGCGTTGACACCGGGGATGCTGGCATCGAACACCGGTTCGGTGCCGATCTCGACCACCGAGTCGACGGTGGCGGCGAAGCCTTCGCGGTTGAGCCGCCGCTGGTAGCGGCCGAGCGCCGCCGCGAGCCGCGCCTGTTTCCCGGTATCGGCGAAGCCGACCCGCTCGGCGAAGACGGCCAGGTTCTCGCCGGCGATCACCAGCTCATGGTCCGCCGCGCAGTCGTATTCCCGCTTGCCGCCGCGACCGTCCGGCAGCCGCCGCGGCCCGGCCGGACGCCGTTCGGCGTAGAGGCGCGAGACGATGCCGAGCCGGGCCAGCATGCGCTGGACGCCTTGCAACGTCGCCACATCGCTCTGCGCCAGCCGGACACTGACGCCCTTTTCCTGGCTGCCCTGCACCGAGCCGTCCGCATCAAACAGGCCGCGCAGGAAACCTCGATAGAAGCCGGCCGAATTCCTCTCGATGGCCGGTGTCACGCCCTTTCCGCCCGGCGCGAGGCCGAGTTCCAGGGCCAGCGAGCGGATGGCGCCCAGCGACAGGCGCATCTCGCCGCGTCCGGCGACGCTCATCCAGCCGGCGAAATCGCTGCGATGGGGCAGGCGGCGGGCGGCGGCCTCGGCCCGGGCCATGACGCCCAGCACGCCGGGCCGCTCGACGCCGCCATTGGCGACGGCGCGGCCGGGCCAGGCCGACAGCACCGCCTTGTCGGCCTTCAGGGTACCGTCGCCGAGCAGCAGACCGATCAGATAGCCCTCGTCCTCGCCATGGGCGCCGGGCCAGTGCGCCAGGGTTCGGTGATTGTGCAGGACGACGCGGTCGCCGGGCCGCAGATCCCCGGCCGGCCGCCAGGCGACCTTGCGCCGGTAGCGGGTTTCCTCGTCGACGGTCAGGACCCGGTGGTCGGCGGTCAGCCGCAGGGCCGGCCCTTCGACCGTGCGCAGCGCGACGACCGGCTTTTCGCCTGTGGCGTAGAACCCGGCGTCGCTCGACGGATGCGCGGTGCCGTCGACCAGGGCGGTGAAGCGGTCCCCGACCAGATCGGCGACCTGCCGTGGCCCGTCGGCGGTGGCGATCCAGGTGTCGGCGGTGACGCAAGGGTTGGTGGCGTGGATCGTCTCGACGTAGTTCAGATTGTTCGCCGCGTTGACCCGGTCGATGAAGATCACGCCGGGTTCGGCATAGTCGTAGGTGGCCCGCATGATGCGGTCCCACAGGGCGCGGGCCTTGACGGTGCGGTACACCGTGCCGCCGAAGGCCAGCTCCCAATCGGCATCCGCCTCGACCGCCGCCATGAAGGCGTCGGTCACCAGGACCGACAGGTTGAACATGCGCAACCGCGCCGGGTCGCGCTTGGCGTCGATGAACGCCTCGATGTCCGGGTGGTCGCAGGCCAGCGTCGCCATCATCGCGCCGCGCCGCGAGCCGGCGCTGATGATGGTGCGGCACATGGCGTCCCAGACATCCATGAAGGACAGCGGGCCCGAGGCATCGGCGCCGACCCCCTTCACCGCCGCGCCGCGCGGCCGCAAGGTCGAGAAATCGTAGCCGATGCCGCCGCCCTGCTGCATGGTCAGCGCGGCTTCCTTCAGATTCTCGAAGATCGCCGCCATGTCGTCTTCGACCCGACCCATGACGAAGCAGTTGAACAGGGTCACGGTGCGGCCGGTGCCGGCGCCGGCCAGGATGCGGCCGGCCGGCAGGAACTGGTAGTCGCGCAGGACGTCGAGGAACCGTTCGGCCCAGCCGGCGGCATCGGCCTCCGGCGCCGCCAGCGCCGTGGCGACCCGGCGCCAGCTATCCTCCACCGTGCGGTCGACCGGCTGGCCCGCCGCGTCGTGCAGGCGGTACTTCATGCCCCAGATGCGCTGGGCGATGTCGCCGGTCTCGGTCATGGTGCGTCGCTTGACGATGAACCCACAGTATACAACGATGTTCGCATAATGTTCCAGTCGCCGAAGGTTTTCTAAAGGAAAAGCTTTAAAAAACCGCTCTCCGGCGGCTCAGCCGGCGCGGCGGGTGACCGCCTCTCGCGGCATTTGCGCCGGAACCGCGCCGCGGTCGGTGGCCGGGCCGCCGACCTCGAGCACCAGTCGCTCGGTCACCGCCTCCAGATCGCCCTCCAGCCGCTTGAGGAAGGCGTCGCGGCCGAGCCCGGGCGGGATCGGCGGCAGGAACTCCACGGTGATCGTGCCGGGTTTTTTGAGGAACTTGCGCCGTGGCCAGAACACGCCGGAATTGAGCGCCATCGGCAGCACCGGCAGGTCGAGCGCCTCGTACAGGGCGGCGATGCCGACCCGATAAGGCCGGTGGGTGCCGGCGGCGACCCGCGTGCCCTGCGGGAAGATGACGATCGGCCGGCCGAGCGGGATCGCCCGCTCGCGGGCCCCGGCGACGATGCTGGCGACTGCCTTGCCGCCGGCGCCGCGCACGACCGGGATCAGCTTCGCCTTGGCCGCATACCAGCCCCAGATCGGCACGAACATCAGCTCGCGCTTGAGGACGATCACCGGGTCGTCGACCAGCAGATGCAGCTTCATCGTCTCCCAGACCGACTGGTGTTTGGCGGCCAGGATGAACGGCCCGTCCGGGATGTGCTGGCGGCCGATGACGCGATAGTCGAGGTCGAGAATGGCGCGCTCGATCACATAGATGCCGTGGAAATAGAAGGTGCGGATCATCCACAACATCGCCCGGCGCGGGATCACCAGCGTCCACAGCAGGCCCAGGCAGCACACCGCGGTCCACAGATAGAAGGCGATATTGAAGGCGAGGGAGCGGAGGGCGACCATGGCGTCTATTCGAACACGCCGCGCAGCCGGGCGACCAGATATTTGTTGTACTCGCCGATCAGCAGCGCGGTGGTGCCCGGCCAGCGCCACCATTGCTCGACATGCACGTTCGACGGCGCCACCGGATGGGCGACGATCTCGGCTTCCGGCAGGACCCGGCGGAATTCCAGCAGGCTGCGCGGCATGTGGTAGTTGGCGGTCACCAGACGGAAGCTTCGATAGCCCTGGGACCGGAGCCAATTGGCCGATTCCTCCGCGTTGCCGCGGGTATCCCCGGCGGCATAGCCGAGTACGACGCAGCACTCCACTGCCGCCGGCGCTTGGCGCGATACACGCAACAGCTCCTCGACATCGACGCCGCGGTAGACGCCGGACACGAACAGCTTCTCGGCCTGCTCGGCCTCCAGCAGCGACAGCCCGGTGGTCAGCCGCAGGCTGCCGCCGGTCAGCACGATGATGGCGTCGGTGACGCGCCCGGAGTCCTGCGGCACCGCCGCGGCGCGGCGGGCGAAGACGACGAACCCGGTGCCCCAGGCCGCCAGCCCCGAGACCAGCAGGACGAGGAGGAGGAACAGCGGCGGGGACCAGCGCCGTCGGTCGCGAAAGCTCATCCGCTTCATCAGGGCATCCGCGCCAGGGTATGGAGCACCGTGCGGCGGGCCGTCGTTGCCGCCAGAACGATGGCGCCGACCGGCACCAGGACCAGCGACACCCATTGCGCCTCCGACAACCCCGGCACGGTCAGCAGCGTCGGCCCCGCATCGCCGCCGCCGAACAGCCGGGTGATGGCGAACAGCGTCGCCAGGGCGAGGCCGAAGCCGATCGCCGCGCCGCGCAGGCCGAGGGCGAAGGCGTACCACTCGAATTGCCGGGCGACATAGGTATCGGTGGCGCCGATCGTATGCAGCAGGTCGATCACGTTGCGATGGATGGCGAGGCCGGCGCGGGTGACGAAGACGATGGTGGCGATCGACGCCAGCGAGATCAGCGCCATCAGCAGCGCGGCGAACAGCACCACCGTGTTGGCGACGGTGCGCAGATCGTCCAGCCACACCGCGTGGTCGTCGACGCTGACGCCGTCGACGGTCTCGCGCAGCGCGGCGGAGAGCGCCGCCAGATCGATCGGCGGATCGCCGGACAGGGTGACGTCGATCAGGGTCGGCAACGGCAGTTGGTCGAGCGGCAGATCGTCGCCCAGCCAGGGTTCCATCAACGCCGCGATCTCCGGCTGGTCGATCGGCGTCGCCCGTTCGACGCCCGGCCAGCCGCGCAGCACCGACAGCGCCTCGCCGGTCGAGACGGCCTGGTCGGCGGCGGCATCGCCCTCGGCGCGGATCTGGATGGTCAGGCTGCCGGCGAGGCCGACATCCCAGCCATCGACCAGCGACGCCGTCGCCATCACCGCCGCCAGCGACAGGGTGGCGAGATAGGCCATCGGCGCGATCAGCCAGGGAACGAAACGGTCGGCGCCATCGCCGCGGAGCGGAACCTCCGGCCCATGGTCGGGGGCGAGGCGGCTCAAAATCTGCCGGATCATGCGGTGCGACTCATCTCCTCGGTCACCGGGTAGATCTGCCCGTCGCGCAGCTGCAGGACGGGGTGGCGGAACCGGCGGATGATGGTCTCGCTGTGTGTCGCAACGATGACGGTCGTGCCGACCTTGTTCAGCTCGTCGAACAGGCGCATCAGGCGCAGGCCGATGCGTTCGTCGACATTGCCGGTCGGCTCGTCGGCCAGCAGCAGGTTGGGCCGGTTGATCACCGCCCGGGCGATGGCGATGCGCTGCTGCTCGCCGCCCGACAAGGTGGGCGGCCGGGCCTCGAGCTGGTCGC
>JABDIP010000395.1 GCA_013003675.1 Inquilinus sp. | reverse complement strand
CCCGCCGCCATGAAGGTGTCTCGCACCGGCAGATAGGCGGCGAGCGCCGCCCGCGCCGGATCGGACAGCGGCACCAGCCGCTCCTTGCCGCCCTTGCCGCGGACCGTCAGGAGGCGGCCGTCACGGCCGATCGACGACAGCTTCAGACCGACAAGCTCCGAGACCCGCAGCCCGGTCGCATAGAGCACCTCCAGCAGCGCCGACAGCCGCAGCCCCTCGGCCCCGTCCTGCCGCGCGGCACCGGCCAGCAGCAAATCCGCCTCCGCCTCGCTCAGCAGTTTCGGCAAGGCGCGGCCGAGGCGCGGGCCGTCGATGGCCGAGGTCGGGTCGTCCTCGCGCCGGCCCTCCGACACCAGGAAGCGATAGAATTGGTGCAGCGCCGACAGCCGTCGCGCGGAAGTGCTCGCCGAAGCCGCCGCCCGGCCGACGAGATGTTCGAGATAGGCGCGCAGATCGTCGGTGCGCGCCGCTTCCACCGCGGTGCCGCGCGGCGCCAGAAAACCGGCCAAATCGGCGATGTCGCGGGCATAGGCCGTCAGCGTATTGGCGGCGACCCCGCGCTCGGCCGCCAGCATGTCGAGAAACGCGTCGACGGCCGGCGATGGCGCAGGGCGGCGCTTCACAGCTGGGTCGCCCAGATCGCCTCGCGCGCCAACCGCCGAGCGTCCGCGGGCAGCCCGCTGGCGACCATCGCCGACAACACCCGCTCCAGCAGCGCCGGGCTGACTTGCGCCGGGCCGCCTTCGCCGATGGCGACCAGCGACATCAGCACGACCATGCCGATCTCGCCATCCTGCGCCGCCGCCGGCAACCGCCACCAGATGCCGGCCGATGGCAGCGAGGCGGTGTCGCGGGCGTCGTCGATGCGGACACGCTGCCAGACCGCCTGTTCGAGTGGCTGACCGAGGGCGCTGAACGCCGCCAGGGTCATTGCCGCGCTGTAGGTGCCGGCCTCGCCGGACACGGCGAATTCCGCATCCATCCATTCCGCCAGGTTGCGGGCATGGGCCACCGGGCCGCGACGGCCCGGCTCGCGGTCCAGGGCCCCGGCGAGCACCGCCAGGGGCCATAACCGGCTGAGCTCGACGCGGGTTCCGGCCGTGTCGCCGCCGGCGGCCAGTTCATGCCATGCCAAGGCCCGGTCGAGATCGCCCGTCGCATAGTAGGCGCGGGCCGCCTCGGCGGCGACGGGTAGCGCCTCGGGTACGGGTGTCAGTGGATCGAGCAGCGCCAGAACGACGCCCAGCGGCGCCCCCTCGGCGCGAGACAGTCCCAAGGCCAGTTCGTACAGGTTGAAGCGCATCGTCGCATCGCCCGTCCGTCGCGCCGCCTGCATCAGATGGGCCCGCGCGAGCGGTCCCTCCATCTCCAGCGCCAGATCGAAGAGATCTCCGGGCCGCACCGGGTCGAGCGGCACCTGGCCATAGAGCGCGGCGAGCCTGCCGGCGGTGATCGCGCCGCCAGCCGTCGCCCGCTCACCGGCATCGACGCGCACCGCGCTTGGATTGGCGTCGTTCTCGGCGACCGCGGCCAACCGGCCCGGGTCGCGAATCTGCGACACCGCCGGCACCGCCGACCCGGCCCGCTCCATCAGTGCCACCATCAGCGCATCCGCCACGCGGCCCCGGGCCCAACGGCCATCCAGCGGGTCCGGCGCGGCTCCCGCGATGACCGCTTCGACCAGCGATTCGAAGACCGGGTCGGCGGCGTCGGTCTCACCCAGCAGATCGAGTCCGAGACCGGCCGTCGCGTCGTTTCCGCCCACCGCCTGACAGAAGATCAGCGCCCGCTGCCAGAAGACCCCCTGGTGCCGGGACAGCAGGGGCGCGATCTCGGTGCAGGCCTCGTCATCGCGTCCCGCCAGGACCAGCGATTCGATGAGCGCTCGCGACGCCGCCTCGTCCTCGCGCAACAGCGGCCCGGCGCGAACCAGCGCCAGCAGATCCTCGGCAAGCCCCAGATCGCGTAGCCGCGCCGCCCGCAGCCCGAGGATGCTCGGGTCGTTGGGCGGTCCTTCCGGCGGTGCGGCGGCGGTCAGCAGCAGACGCCGCATCAGGTCGCTCATCGCCGTCGACGGTGCGCCGACCGGCAGACCGTCGAGCAAGGCCGCGACCTCGTTGCGTCGGGCGGCGCGCCAGGCGGTGGAACCGAAGCCGCCCTGCGTCGGCCCGAGCACGCCCATGGCCGCCCCGTCGAGTGGCGGCAGCGTGTCGACGGTCACTGTCGACCCGGGCGGTTCGGGCGGCGTCTGCGATCCGACCGGGGGAAGGAGGCGCAGCGGCTCACCGGTCGATTGCTGAGCGTTCGCCGGCCCGGCCAGGAGCGACCCCAGCACCAGCGTCAGCGCCCACAACCGGGATCTATCGCGAAAAACGGTCATTCGGAATGGTTTTCTCAACCGTCTCCTGCGGCGGCGCCACGTCGACCAACCCCAGCACGACGACCGAACCGACCAGCACCACAAGCACCGCGGAAGCGACCAACAGTGAGAGGCGATTGCGCGACACGGCACGACCCTTCGAAATTCCGGCGCGGTTGTATCATCCCGCGATGGATATGATATGGCTTTGGCGTGGCGACCATAGAATATCACGAAACGCCGGTCCAATCCCCGGCCGGCCCCGACACAAGGCGGGACAGCCGGTGAGTCTGGCGCTCCCCCGATCGCTGGTGCTGATCGGCCTGATGGGCGCCGGGAAGACTGCCATCGGCCGCCGCCTCGCGACCCATTTGGGGCTCCCCTTCGTCGACGCCGACCACGAGATCGAGCAGGCCGCCGGCCTGACCATCGAGGATATCTTCGAGACTTACGGCGAACCGGCATTCCGCGACGTGGAACGCCGCGTCATCGCGCGGCTGCTCGGCGGCGACATCCAGGTCGTGTCGACCGGCGGCGGCGCCTACATGGATATGGACACCAGAGCGCTGGTGGCCGAGCGGGGCATCTCGCTGTGGCTGCGGGCCAACCTCGACCTGCTGGTGGCGCGCACCGGCCGGCGCGGCAACCGGCCGCTCCTGAAGCGCGGCAATCGACGCGAGATCCTGGATGGCCTGATGAAACAGCGCTATCCGGTCTATGCCCGTGCCGATATCACCGTCGACAGCCGCGACGGGCCGCCCGACGAGACCGTGGAAGCGGCCCTCGCCGCACTGGCCGGGTATCTCGACCACCGGAACGACGCCGCAGACGGCAGATGACGGCCGGGCGCCAAGGCTGTAAATACCCCTGCATGGCGCGAAAAAGCGAGGGCCCGGCGGGGCTGCGTCTCTCATGAACGAGATCGTGCGCGTACCCCTCGGGGCGCGCGGCTATGACATCCACATCGGCAG
>JABDIP010000383.1 GCA_013003675.1 Inquilinus sp. | reverse complement strand
ATTCATGTGCGGTTCTCTTGGGCATTAATCTTTGCGCAAGCAGTTTCCCCGACCATTAACCAAACATATTGCATGGACCTCGCCGCTTTTCGATATGATTGCTACAACAAAACCAGCCGAGACTGTCGACGCGGATGCCGACGCGCCGCGCGGACCATTGGACCGTCAGCAGCATCTGCGTCGTTCCATTCTCGTCTCCGCCCGCCTGCTGGCCGACGACCGCTCGGTCCCCTGTCAGATCGTCAATCTCTCCGCCGGGGGGATTCGGGTGCGTCTGGACGAGCCGTTCGGTTCCGAGGGCCCGACGACACTGAAGGTCGACGGCCAGGACAGCATCCGCGTCGAGTTGGCGTGGTGCCGCGACGATCTGGCCGGCTTCCGCTATGCCGCCGGACCGAAGGTGATCCAGGCGTTCATCGAATCGCTGGAGCAGGCACAGCCCTCGGTCATGGAGCAGCGCCGCCATGTCCGCTGCTCGGTGCTGTGGTCGGCCAGCGTCTTTTCCGGCGGCCAGACGGCCGAGGCCGTCGTCCTGAATCTGTCGGCCAGCGGCGCCAAGATCCGGCTGGTCCAGCCGACCGAACTGGAAGACCGGGTCATGGTGTCGATGCCGCGCTTCGGGGACTTTCCCGGCCGGCTGGTCTGGCGCAACGAGTGCGAGATCGGTGTCGAATTCCTGGACCCGCCGGAACGGATCGCCGAGCTCCTAGGCGGCACCTTGCCGCGTATTCGGCAGGACATCACCGGCCAGATCGAATAGGGGCCGAGCGCTTCACATCGGGACGGTGTGAAGCGAAATTCAGTCTCTAACTTGTTCAGGTAAAACAGGAATCACGGCTCAGATCGGGTCGGTCTTGGCCGATCCTGGTCCGGCCCCTGCCCCGCAGGCGGCCAAAATCCCCCGCGAAATGACTATTCGGCCGCCTGCCGCGTCTGTCGGTCGTGGCGGTCGGCCGGACCGGGGCGGAAAGCGTCGTCCCGTACCAGCACGGTCCGGGCCGACTGGAAGCCGTTGAACCGGGTTGCCAGCACGTTCGAGTAGGCACCCGCCTGGCCGATCTCGATCCAGTCGCCGTCGGCGACACCGGCGTCGAGCAGGTAGGGGCGCGGCAGCTTGTCCCCCGAATCGCAGGTCGGCCCGAACAGCCGGAATGCGGCCAGATTGTCGGGATCGGCAGCCGGCCGCGGCTTACCGCCGATGGCCCGGATGACTCGCATCGGCATGTCGATGCCGTTGAAGGTGAGGTCCGACAGACCGCCGTAGATGCCGTCATTCAGATAGAGCGAGTCGCTGCGGCGCAATGTCACCCGCACGACGATCGAACACCCCTCTGCGACCATGCTGCGCCCGGGTTCGCACAACAGGCGACAGCCTTCGGGAAGCCGGATGCCGGTGGCGGTCTCGTCGATCGCCGCGAAGAAATCCTCCAGTGGCGGCACATCGACCCCGGCATAGGCGACCGGGAACCCGCCGCCGACATCGAGGATGTCGATCGGCACCCGGGCCAGACGCAGGACGCGGCCGGCCAGTTTGATGGCCCGCCGATAGGCATCCGGGTTCAGGCATTGCGAGCCGACGTGAAAGGTCAGTCCGAGACGCCGGTCGGGCGCCGACGCGGCGCGCAACAATTCCGCCGCCTCTTCGACGCTGGCGCCGAATTTGCCGCCGAGGTCGAACACGGCCATGTTCCGGGGCGTCTGCACGCGGACGACCACTGTCAGATCGCGCCCGCCGGTCACCTCGAGCAGCTTTTCCAACTCGTCGGGATGGTCGACCGCGAAGCTGCGGACGCCGTAGTGGAAATACGCCTCCTCGATCGAACGCTGGCTCTTCACCGGATGCATGTAGTGGCTGGTCTGCTCCGGGAAATGGCCGGCGATCTCCGCCACTTCCGCCACCGACGCGGTGTCGAAATGGCGCACGCCGCCATCATGGATGGCCTGCAACACGATCGGATTGTCGTTGCACTTCACGGCATAGAGCACGTCGCCGGGGAACCCGGTCACGAAGCGCCGGGCCGTGGCGCTGATCACGTGTGGGCGCAGGCAGTAGACCGGCTCTTCCGGCTCTAGCCGGGCGGCCATCTCCGCGGCGGTATCGAAGCTGTCAATCATCCGCTACGCCTTTCGCGAGCCGCGCCGCAGAAGACGGTCCGGGGCGCGATCGTTCCACCATACCCTTGCCGAACTTGTTGAAAAGTAAAGGTTTTGCGAGGCCGTGAAATAGATTGTTCGTTGCCGGCGTTCAGCCGCGGCACACTGGTACCGAAGGTGGCGGAGCGATAAGGCGTAACTATATTACCATCGCTGCCGAGGCGGCCCGGGTACAGGGAAGCGGGAAGTGCCTGCCCCGCCCATGCCTGCTACAATGCGCGTTCGGATCGGATTTCAAAGCGGAAATGGGCATGACGCAATCCGGCGGCGCGCCGGCGGGGCCCCTGGCAGGGATCACCGTCGTCGACCTGACGCGGGTCCTTGCCGGGCCTTATTGCACGATGATCCTCGCCGATCTCGGTGCGCGCGTGATCAAGGTCGAGGCGCCGGATCGGGGCGACGATGCCCGCCATTTCGGGCCCTTCGTCGGCGGCCGCTCGGCCTATTTCGAATCCCTCAATCACGGCAAGGAATCGATCACCCTCGATCTGAAGGCGCCGGATGACCGCGGGATCTTCAACCGATTGCTGGCTCGCGCCGACGTCTTGGTCGAGAATTTCCGCGCCGGCACCATGGAGCGGCTGGGCTATGGCTGGGAAGAGCTGCACCGCCATTTTCCGCGCCTCATCTACGCCGCGACCAGCGGCTTCGGCCACACCGGCCCCTATGCCAAGCGCCCGGCCTATGATCTCGTGGTCCAGGGCATGGGCGGAATCATGAGCCTGACCGGCTCGCCCGGTGGCCCGCCGACGCGGGTCGGCACCTCGGTCGGTGACATCACCGCCGGGCTGTTCACCGCAATTGGGGTCAACGCCGCGCTGCTGCACAGGCAGAAGACCGATCAAGGCATGAAGGTCGACGTCTCGATGCTGGATGCCCAGGTGGCCATCCTGGAGAACGCCATCGTCCGCTACTGCGCCACGGGCAAGGTGCCGAAACCGCTCGGCAGCCGGCATCCCTCCATCGCGCCCTTCGACGCCTACGCGACCCGGGACGGTCACATCGTCATCGCCGCCGGCAACGATTCGCTCTTCGAGCGTCTGTGCCGGGCGATCGGCCGTGCGGATTTGGCGAGCAACCCGCTCTTCGTCAATAACGGGGTGCGGGCCCAGCACGTCACGGCGCTGAAGGATGAACTGGAGGCCACATTGGCGGCCCGCGACACCGCCGCGTGGCTCGATGTTCTCGAATCGGCCGGCGTGCCCTGCGGGCCCATCAACACAGTCGACCGGGTGATGCGCGACGAACAGGTGCTGGCCCGCAACATGGTGGTAACACTCGGAGATGGTGGACACGGCGTCGGCAACGGCCCGCTGAAGGTGGCCGGCAATCCGATCAAGCTGTCGGCGTTCGCCGATCCGACGGCCCGCAGGCCGGCGCCGGAATTGGATGCCGACCGCGAGACGCTGCTGCACGAGTTGGCCACCGATGGATAGACGCGGCTCTTCGAGCCTATCCGCCGTTACCTCCGGCACGTCGATCCGGCGGACGGGCGGCGCCGATACACGGTGGCGATCGTCGCAGCCACCATCGGCCGATCCGCCGAGCGGCGGTGGACATCGCGTCTTGCGTTGGGTCTGGATCGGCGTGTTCACGCTGGTGGCGCTGGCCCTGCTGACACCGGCGGCGGGATTGCTGCTGCTTCGCACCAGCCTGCCGGATTTCCACAGTTCGGTCCGCCTCGAGGGCATTTCCGCACCGGTGCAGATCATGCGCGACGCCCAAGCGGTGCCGCATGTGTTCGCCGCCACCGACGCGGACGCCTATTTCGCGATGGGCTACCTGCATGCCCAGGACCGCCTGTGGCAGATGCACCTGCAGCGACGCATCGGCGCCGGCCGCCTGGCGGAGATGATCGGGCCGAGCGGAGTGGGCTACGACCGGCTGATGCGGACCCTCGGCACCTATCGCCTGGCCGAAGCGAGCTACGCCAATCTGTCGAGAGAGGTTCGCGAGGCCTTCGACGCCTATGCCGCCGGCGTCAACGCGTGGCTGGAAACCCGGCGCGGCGCGCTGCCGCCGGAATTCTATCTGCTGCGCACCACGCCAGAGCCCTGGAAGCCGGCGGATTCGCTGGTCTGGGGCAAGCTCATGGCATCGCAGCTCTCGGGCAACTACAGGACCGAATTGCTGCGCGCGGATATCGCGGCCGCGCTCGGCGAGGAAGCCGTCGCCCTGCTGTTCCCGGCGATCCGGAGCGGCGAGCCGGTCACCCTCGCCGAGGCGCCGCCGCGGGAGAGCCTGAGCCGATTGCGCGCCGCGTTGCCGGCGCCGCTGGGGCCCACATCGGCATCGAACGTCTGGGCGGTGACGGCGGCGGGAACCACCACCGGCGGCGCCCTGCTGGCCAACGACCCCCATCTCGGCCTCGATTCACCCTCGGTCTTCTACCTGGCCCGCGTGCGGACGCCGACACTGAATCTGGTCGGTGCCACGGTGCCCGGCGTGCCGTTTCATCTTCTCGGCCACAATGGCCGCGTCGCCTGGGGGATGTCGACGACCGGCGCCGACGTGCAGGACCTTTTCGTCGAGCGAATCGACCCGGACGATCCGACCCGGTATCTGACGCCGGATGGCAGCATGCCGTTCGTCGTGCGCCGCGAAACCATCGAGGTCCGCGGCGCCGAGCCTATCGCTCTGACCGTGCGCGAGACCCGTCATGGCCCTGTGCTGTCCGACATCGATACGGAACTGCGCACCCTCGCCGACCAGGACCACGTCGTCGCCTTGGCATTTGCCGCGCTGACCGAGGCAGACACGACGTCCGAGGCGATCTACCTGATGGGGCGGGCCACCAATTGGGTCGAGTTCCTGGGCGCGCTGCAGTTCTGGGTGGCCCCGGTGCAGAACGTCGCCTATGCCGATGTCGACGGCAATATCGGGCTGATCGCCCCCGGCCGCATTCCGGTGCGCGCCGACGGCGATGGGCTGGCGCCGGTACCCGGCTGGACCGGCGCCTACGACTGGACCGGTTTCCTGCCGGTCGAAGCCCTGCCACAGGTGCTGAACCCGCCGAGCGGCCGCATCGTCAATGCCAACAATCCGGTGGTCGGTCCCGACTATCCACATTGGATCGGCCACGAGGATGTCGAGCCTTATCGGGCGGACCGGATCGAGGAGGTTCTGCGCAACGGCCGGCACGGGATCGACGAAACGGCCGCCCTGCAGATGGACACCGTTTCGGTGGCCGCGCGGGACCTGCTGCCGCTGATGCTGACCGTCCGTCCCGACAACGCCGCCGCGGCGGAGGCGGTTCGCCTGCTGCGCGGATGGTCCTACGAAATGGACCGCAAGCGGCCGGAGCCACTGATCTTCTCCGCCTGGCTGCGGGCACTGAACCGGACGCTGTTCGCCGACGATCTGGGACCGATCTTCGGCGACTATTGGGGATTGCGGCCACGCGTGGTGCGCGCGGTGCTGACCGATCGTCAGGATTGGTGCGACGATCGCGCCACCGCGCGCACCGAGACCTGCGCCGAGCAGCTTCGCGTCTCGCTCGACGACGCGCTGGCCGAGATCGGCGCGCAATACGGCGACGACTTGTCGTCCCTGCGCTGGGGAGACGCCCATAGCGCCCCGTTCGCGCACCAGATGTTCAGCCGGGTGCCGGTGGCGAAGTCGCTGGTCGACCTGTCGATCGAGACCGATGGCGGACCCAACACGGTCAATCGCGGCAACAGCCGGATCGGCGATTCGTCCGCGCCATTCGCCCATATCCACGGCTCGGTGTTCCGCGCGATCTTCGACCTCTCCGACCTGGACAACTCGCGCTTCATCATCGCCACCGGCCAATCCGGCAATCCGTTCTCGCCGCATTTTGGCGACCTGGTCGAGCGCTGGCGGGACGGCGACGCCTTCACCATCGCCGGTTCGCCGACGGAACTGGCCCGCGGCGGAAATGCCACCCTCACCCTGCATCCCCTGAAGCAATCGGCCCGGCCCTGAGCGGTGTCGGCGCCCGGCCTCCCGCTGACCATCGACGCCGTCCGCGAGGCCGTGGCCACACTGGCCGGCGCAATCGTCGACACGCCGACCATTTCGGCAACCGCGCTGTCGGGCCGCCTCGGCTGCGAGGTCTATCTCAAGCTTGAGAACCTTCAGTTCACCGGATCGTTCAAGGATCGTGGCGCGCTGGTCAAGCTGACGACGCTGGACGAGGCGGCGCGGCGACGCGGGGTGATCGCCATGTCCGCCGGCAATCATGCCCAGGGCGTTGCCCATCATGCCTCGCGCCTCGGAATCCCGGCGACCATCGTGATGCCGTCCAACACCCCGTTCACCAAGGTCGTTCGGACCGAGGAACTGGGCGCCACCGTCGTGCAGCAAGGCGAGAACCTGGACGACTGCCGCGACTTCGTCGACGAGCAGGTGGCGACACGGGGCCTGACGCTGATCCATCCCTACGACGACCCGGCGATCATGGCCGGCCAGGGCACCATCGGGCTGGAAATGCTGGCGGCGGTGCCGCAACTCGACGATTTGATCGTCCCGATCGGCGGCGGCGGGCTGATCTCCGGCATTGCCGTGGCGGCCAAGGCGCTGCGGCCGGAGATCCGCATCACCGGCGTCGAGGCGGCGCTCTACCCGTCGATGAGCGACGCGATTGCCGGCGTCGACCGCAGCTATGGCGGCGCCACCATCGCCGAGGGCATCGCCGTCAAGCGGCCCGGAATGCTCACCCGTAAGGTGGTCGCGGCGCTGGTCGACGAGATCCTGCTGATCGAGGAAGCGGTGCTGGAGCGCGCCGTGCAAACGCTCTTGACCGAGCAGAAATTGTTGGCGGAAGGCGCCGGCGCGGCCGGTATCGCGGCGTTGATGGCGGCACCGGATCGATTTGCCGGGCGCCGGGTCGGCGTGGTGATCTGTGGCGGCAACATCGACGCCCGGCTGCTGTCGTCGGTGCTGCTGCGCGGCCTGATCCGCGAAGGTCGGCTGGTCCGGCTGCGGGTCGAGATCGTCGACGCCCCCGGAACGCTGGCGAAGATCTCCGGTCTGGTCGGCGGTCGCGGCGCCAACATCGTCGAGGTCCACCACCGCCGGCTCTTCTATGAGTTGCCGGTGAAGCGGGCAGAGATCGACCTGATCGTGGAAACCCGCGATCGCCGCCATGTCGAGGCGGTAACCGAGGCCCTGACCGCCGGCGGCTTCCCGGCGCGGATCCTGTCCGAGGTGGACGGGTAGGCGCCGGCTTCAGTCGCTCAACGCCGAGTACCGGCCACGGTGATAGGTCAGCGGCGCACCGTCGCGTGTCGCGAAGCGCAACACGCGGCCGATCAGGATGGCATGGTCGCCGCCTTCATGGACCGCCTCCAGGCGACATTCCAGGGCGGTCAGGCAATCCTCGATGACCGGCGCGCCGGTCTCCCAATCGCAATACTCGATCCCGGTCCAACGCTCGCCACGGCTGGCAAATCGCATCGCCCATTCCCGCTGCTCCACGGCGAGCACATGGACTACGAAACCCGGCCCGTCGCGGAATGCCGGCAGATAGCGTGACCGGCGGTCGAGGCAGAACAGCACCAGCGGCGGATCGAGCGACAACGATGTGAACGAGTTGATGGTCACGCCGACCGGCGCGCCCGTCGCATCGCGCGCCGTGACGATCGTGACCCCGGTGGCGAACCGGCCGACGGCGTCGCGAAAGGCGCGCTCGTCGAAACTGTCCTTCGGGCCGGCGGACGTTGCCGTCAATGCCATGCAGCTTTCCTCAAGGCGATCGTCGCCCGCCGTCCGCGCGGGCCACAGAGTCATGGGGACGAATTCGGCCCCCGGCAAGCCCCAACCCGGTCTCCGGCCGCCGCCCGGCCGCCTGCCCGCCGCGGAATGCCACGGCGCGGGGTCACGATTCGCGGCGAAACGGCCCCCGAAACAGCCGATGAGATGCCGGCATCACACCAACTTTCGGTTAACTATTTGTCAAGGTTAACAGAAGGTTATTGACTTTCGTTAAAATTTGCCGAAAGTCGGATCGACCGTGCCAACGGCACGAGAATCTGGCACCGCCGTCCAGAGAGGAACCCGACAGACGGTTCCCTCACTCAATGCGGATTAAGTGGCGCCATTGCGGAGATTGAGACGTGGACACCAAACTGAAATTCGGTAGCGCCGCCGTGGCGGTGCTGACGGCTGCTTTCCTTGCGTCGACGGCCTTGGCCGGCCCGATTCGTTCGTCGAGCGGCGCCGTCGTCACCAATGGCCATGGATTGGCGGTGGTCAACGGCAATCCGGGCTGCGGCAACGCCGGCTCCGGACCGCGATGCAACGAGGAGGAGCGTCAGGTCGCCACCGGTGGCGGCAACGGCGCTTCTCAGCCGCCTGCCGGCGATGGCGGCGGCTCCGGCGGTGACAATGGCGGCGGCTCCGGTGGCGGTTCCGGCGGTGGTTCCGGGGGCGACAATGGCGGCGGCTCAGGTGGCGGCAACAACGACGACGACGATGACGACAATGGAGGCGGCGGCAACGGCGGCGGC